>JAKAZF010000003.1 GCA_021826605.1 Planctomycetota bacterium
TTACACCTCAATATTACTCGTCGCTCTGCCTTGCATCTGACCGATTGGATGCCGAACGCGGCTCTCGCTAACCTCCCAAGCAGGCTCCAAGATCCCAAGTGTTGGAGAACACCGAACCATTTTCATCGGTGTATGTTACCACATCATTGGCCAAATCATAAACAAATTCTCGGCTTGATCCGTCCTGATAGGTTTCACTGATCTTACGATCCAGTGTATCAAACGCCCAGATGGTTGTGCCGCTGTTACTATCTACCAGGCGTATCTGGTTGCCGTTACCGTCAAAGCCGAACTGGGTTAATACCGTGCTGACAATCGGATTACCGCCGCTGCCGCCGGTGCGGAGATTCTGCTGGATTTGCAGCTTTCTGCCCGCCCCATCAAAGACCATAATGGCGCTGGCGGCACCGTTAACGCCGCCCCCCAGCTCCCCTGACAGATTGACGAGCGTCACCTTTTCTCCTCTTCTGGCAACTCGTCCGGGTCTGGCATCACTACGGCCCTAAGGAGGCTATTGCCATATGAAAATGTCACCATGAACGAGATGCCAGTTGCGATACTAGAAACGAACGCGGCCGACATTGCCCAAGTGGCGCTGGCGGTCCCCGAAGACAGATACGCGAACGCCCATTGCGCCAGCATCCCAAGCAACATGACCGAGCTCACTAAACCGAGCCGCCTGAACCGGCTCACGTGCGTGGGTGTTATCGTGGAATCCATTGTTGTTTCCCATGTGTTCAGTGTACCCTCGGCTAGTCGGCCGTCGCGTTTGTTCGAACCAAAATAGGTTGCGGCCAACTTGAAGCCGTTATCATTGCAATCGTCGGAGGCCTGGCAGGATATCCTCCACGTGGTGCAGTTCTTTTCTTAGCTTATTTACGTCATCTTGCAGTTCTTGATTTTTCTTCTCCATGTCTTGGATTTCTCTCTTATTTCGGCATGGGTGCTTTTTAAGACAATCGATGCAGGCACCGATTGAAACCAGCAGCGCTCCGAACGAAGCAAGCGCCCCCAGAATTGCAGCGACGCATGCCGCCGCGGTCGGCGGGCTCTCACTTGCCGGACACGCCGCATCCACGCCAAAGAGGGACGCACCGAGGGTCAGCCACGCGACCCCAACACCCCAGCACGACCAGCACGTCGTTCCCGACGGATCCAACGCCTCTGCCGCCCGGCCACCGACATACTCATACAAATTAATTCCCCCTTGGTAGCCGATCGGGTCGCGCTGCAGCACCCGAGTCGCCACTCCTGTGGCCTGTCGGGATTTCGGCTCCTGCCTCAACACCGTGCCAGGAATCGGGTTGTAGCTGCGGTTGCGGACGTAATACAATTCCGCTTCCGGATCGTTTAGACCCGTCCCGATATCCGTTGAAACACGTTTGTTATCGGGATAGCCGCAATAAATAATGTCATTGGCACCGGCGCTGCGCTCGAATATCAATGAGCACGGATCAATGAACAAGCCATCGGAACTTCCAAATTTTTGATCCGTGGTCATTGGTCCATGATCACTGAAAACCTCCACAAATTCCCCGCCCCGCTGTAACCCGTAACCTGCGTCCGGCATCTCGCATTTAGCCGCGCATCGCTTCCAAAGCCTTCTAACTCCTAACTCCCAACTCCTGAATACTCGTCCCGCCCCTGCCCCCTGTAACCTCGGCGGCTTGCCGTTGTGGTGAAATTGTTCCTTCAGTGCAACCATTACCCGCCTGCAAAAAGGCCGAAGTTGTTTTGACGCTTAAATCATACCCCGCCAGCCCTGTACCGCCAAACGTACCGAAACAAAATGAACGCGGTATACGCACTCTCCCCAGCCATACCCCAACCCGAAAAACCCGCAAACCCAGAATCCCTCTCCAAAAAAAATTCCACCCCATCGCCAATACTGAATATACTGCCCAATACTGAATGTACCAATCAATACTGATCAATACTGAAATTACTGCCCAATACTCATTATTCACTCAGCGAAGCGCCGTCACCGTTAATCTGTGTCCATCGGTATAATCTGTGGAACATGCGTGTCCCGCTATAACCTGTAACCTGTAACCTGTAACCTGGAATTTCCAATGGTTGTTAGCCGACCCAATGTCCGGCTTGCTCAAGCGCGAGCATCTGCCTTTTTGCGGCGATTTTTCCGTAGCCGGAAAAGCCGGTCAGGGTGCCGTTGGAACCGATCACGCGGTGGCAGGGAATGAGCACCGGCCAGGGGTTGCGGGCCAAAGCTCCGCCGACGGCACGTGCAGCGCCGGGGCGCTTAATTTTTCCGGCCAGAGCGCCATAGCTGATCGTGGTGCCGCGCTTAATCTGAAATGTTGCCTCCAGCACGCGGCGTGAAAAAGCGGTCTGTCCCTGCCAGAAGAGAAATTGTTTCAGCCATGGCCAATCCAATTGTGTGCTCACGGAATTACTTGCATCGCCGGAATAATACGCTTGAAGAAATTCCTGTGCGCGGCGAATCCAGGGTGGGATGTCTCCGGTACATACTTCAGCAGTTGGATATTCTTTCTGGAGTGTTTTAAGCAAAATGGCGGAATTGGGACACGCCGGATACACGCGCAACAACTGCGGCGAGGCTTGCCCATTTTCCTGCCACAGCAATCCACAGGTGCCTGCAGGCGTTGAGACAACGGCGTAATAGCAACTACCAAAGCTGATGTGATTGGACATATTTTTACTCCGCATTAGATTACGCTTATACGTTTATACCGCAGCCTACGCTGCGGAGGCAAACTAACAGGAGCGCAGCTGATGACTATAACGCGAAATACCGGCGTCGGTGATGGTGACATAACCGCCTCCCCGGTCCCGACGCCGGAGGCACCGGAGCTGTCACGGCGCGGCTTTCTGGGAACGGCTTTGGCGGGAGGCCTGTTTGCCGCAATCGCCCCATCGGCCGCACAGTTCGCCGCTGCCGGCGCATTGCCCGACGAGCGGTCGGAACGGCCAGACCAACCGGCCTATTCTCTGGCGGACGTACCGCGGGAGGCTGCCAACCGCAACATCGCGACGCTGGAAGCGTATGAGCGGGCGGTGAATTTGTGGGCGGTTACCGATGGCAAGACGCGCAACAGCCACATCGTTCCGCACTGGCTGCCGGATGGCCAACGGTTCTGGTATGTGGCCACGCGCGCGGGGGGAAGGAAAGAGTACCTGCTGGTGGATATGCCTGCGGGGACGCGCATGGAGGCGTTTAATCATTTTCGCCTCGCGGATAGTCTGGGGCGATTAGAGAACGCAAAAATAAATGCCCATGATCTGAACATTACTATCACAGCTATCACCGACACCGTGATCGCGTTTAATATGGGTAAACGCGGCTATGACTGTCAGTTGACCGATTACACGGTTACACCACATGCACTGTGGAAAGCTCCCGTGATTCCTCCGGCATTTGCCGCAAGTGAGCCAAATCGGTGGTCGGCGGAATCCGCACGGTCACCGGACGGTCGCTGGGCTGTTCGTATCCGCAATTACAATGTGTTTCTGAAATCGGCACACGGCCAACACGAACAGCAATTAACATACGACGGCAGCGCCGATAATTATTTTGAGCCGCGTGTGTTCTGGGCTTCCGATTCTCGCAAATTTCTGGTTCTGCGGACTATTCCCGGATTTGATCGGCAAGTTCGGGAACTCAATTATGCGGTGCCCGAAAATGAAGCGAAGCTGGTGTCTTTTTTTTACCAGAAACCGGGAGACAAAGTAGCCATTACCCGTCCCCATCTTTTTGATGCACCGCATGCAAAAGAAATTCCAATCAGCACGGATTTAGCACCCAATCCATGGAGTATTACGGAGATACGGTGGAATCGAGACTCCCGCTCATTTACGTATTTATACAATCAACGCGATCATCAGGTTATGCGCCTTATCAGCGTGGATGCTCTTACCGGGGCGTCTCGAACGCTGGTACAGGAAATATGCCACGATGACCGGTCGCCAAAGTTTTTTGATTACTCCGGCAAACAGTTCACCTTTTATCTGCCGGAAACAGATGAAATGATCTGGATGTCGGAACGCGACGGATGGAATCATTTATATTTAATTGATGTACACAGCGGCACCGTGCGCCACCGCATAACTTCAGGCCCATGGGTTGTACGGCACGTGGAGCACGTGGACCCGGTAAAGCGGCAGGTATGGTTTCAGGCCGGAGGAATATTTCCGGATCAGGACCCGTATTTTGTACATTATTGCCGGGTTAATTTCGACGGATCGGCCATGACGCATCTCACAACCGCCAATGGTATGCACACCGTCCAATTTTCGCCCGGCCACCGCTTCTGTGTTGATACGTGGTCGCGGGTAAATGCGGCACCGGTGATAGAATTACGTAGCGCGGAAACCGGAGCAATGTTGCGCGAGCTGGAGCGCGCGGATATATCGGAATTGCATAAGACGGGCCTGCCCTTGCCCCAGCCCTTTGTGGCCAAAGGCCGCGACGGCACGACGGATATTTACGGTGTCATCTACCGCCCCACGCACTTTGACCCCCGCAGGCAATATCCGGTGATCGAACATATTTACGCCGGGCCACAAAGTGCTTTTGTACCCAAAGCCTTTAAGCCGTTCCATTGGCCGCAGACGATGGCGGAAATCGGCTTTATCGTGGTGCAGATTGACGGGATGGGAACATCCCATCGGTCCAAGCGCTTTCATGACGTGTGCTGGAAAAATCTGGGAGATTCCGGATTTCCGGATCGAGTTCCATGGATCAAGGCCGCCCAGAAAAGCGTATGTCCGCAAATGGATCTCTCACGCGTGGGAATTTACGGCACCTCCGCGGGTGGACAAAGTGCCTTGCGGGCATTACTGGCATTCGGTGATTTTTATAAAGTCGCATCGGCCAATAGCGGCTGTCATGATAACCGTGTGGATAAAATCTGGTGGAACGAACAATGGATGAGCTGGCCCATCGGCCCCTGGTATGCCCAGCAGTCCAATGTCACCAATGCTCACAAGCTCACCGGAAAATTGCAGCTCATCGCGGGCGGGATGGATCATAACGTAGACCCGTGCTGCACGATGCAGGTGATTAATGCGCTGCAAAAGGCCAATAAGGATTTTGAATTTCTGTTTGTGCCGCCCGGGCATCATGGTGCGGCGGGTTATCATTGGCAGTACACATGGCGTCAGGTGCGGGATTTTATGGTACGTCATCTCTGGGGAATTCAGCCGCGCCAGGGGAAAATACTGCCGCTGGCCGAGGCCCCGATGACGCCGGATGAGCTGGAATTCACCGCTCATGAAGCGTAATTCCAGCATTTTACTGTAGAGACGTTTTTGTTCGCGGGTATGGTCGCGGGAACCGACGGATAGTTAAGATACCGCCCCACCGTGCGCTTCTTCGGGGGTGGCTTCTATTTTCTCCTTGCGGCTGGCGATAAAGGTATAGGCCACGGGAATAACATACAGCGAAAACAGGCACCCGATCGACAGTCCGGCCGCGATCATCAAGCCCATGTCAAATCGGCTGACGGCTCCGGCCCCCGACGCCACTAACAGAGGCACCACACCGAGCACCATGGCTCCGGTGGTCATGAGGATGGGTCGCAATCGCACGGCTGAAGCGTGAATGACGGCATCATAGATGGACATGCCCTCATTTTCCTGAAGCTTGTTGGCGAATTCCACAATTAAAATGCCCTGCTTGGTAATCAATCCAATAAGCGTAATCAGTCCGACTTCTGTATAGATATTTAATTTCGCTACGCCGAGGAACATGAATAGCGCGGCACCAAATATCGACATGGGAACCGTGAACAGCACAATCAAGGGATCGCGGAAACTTTCAAATTGCGCTGCCATGAGCAGGAAAATAAGAATAATCGCAAGAATAAATGTGATGTAGATTGCATTGCCCTGCTGCTCAAATTGCCGGGACTCACCGCCATAATGCACGGCATAGCCCGTGGGAAATAACGATTGAACTGTCGTATGCAAATAGGACAAAGCGCTGCCCATGCTGGTACCCGGTGCCGGCAGCGCGGAGATGGTTACAGAATTAAGTTGTTGGAACTGAGGCAGAAACTCCGGCTCAACACGATGATGTATTGTCACCACCGTGGAAAGCGGAACCATTTGGCCGCCGGCGGTTTTGATATAAATGCGTTTAAGCATGGAGGCTGTAGCCCGCAAGTTATCCTCAAGCTGGGGAATGACCTTATAGGTGTGTCCCTGCAAATCAAAACGGTTGACATAATTTCCACCCAGCAGCGGCTGGAGGTCGGCGGCAAGATCACTGTTATTAAGCCCCAGAGCGGCCACAAGGCTGTGGTTGATGATTAATTGAACCTGGGGCGCGTCATATCTTAAATCCTTGGTAACAAACAGGAATTTTCCGCTTTTTTCGGCCGTTGCAATGATTTTCCCCGCTGCGTGATCCAGGCTCTCATATCCTTTGGTGGAAGTAATAACAAATTGAACCGGCAGGCCCAGCGGTGCGCCCGGAATGGAAGGTAAGGCGAAATCGGTGGTTTGCAAACCGGCAACTTGCGAGAGCTTCTGCTGCAAGGGCTGCGTGAGCTGCATTTGCGTGACCGTCCGCTGCGACCACGGTTTGAGCAGCATACCGCCGATTAAGCCGTTGTAGCCCGGGGTTAAGGGTGAAAAGCCATTAATCTGGAACACTTGCTGCGTTTCCGGAAAGCTCTGGCAGATTTTTCGAATCTGCGTGGCATAGGCGCTCATGTAATGCAGCGTTGCGGTTGGCGGGCCTACTCCTGAGAAAAACAGAATTCCCTGGTCCTCGGTGGGAGCTAACTCGCTTTGGGTTTGCATGAGCATAAACGGAATGCTTACAAACAGCACCAGCGCCATAATTAATAGCAGCCAGCGAAAAGCCAGAATAGCCCGCAAGGAGCCTTCATACCCCCGGCGCAATGCCATGAACACAGTGTCCAGGAAATGAACCAGCCCATGTTCCGCGGTTGGTTTAAGTGCCCTGCTGCTAAGCATGGGAGAAAGTGTTAAGGCGACAATCATCGACATAAACACTGTGAAAACCAGAGTAAAGGCAAATTCCGTAAACAGGCTTCCGGTCAAGCCGCCCATAAAGCCAATGGGTGCGAAAACCGCAGCCAGGCTTGTGGACATAATAAGAATCGGGCCGGCAAGTTCACGTGCGCCCAGCATGGCAGCGCGCATCGGTGGTAACCCTTCATCCACATGGCGATGGATATTTTCCACGATAATAATCGCGTCATCCACCACCAGACCGATTGCCAGAATAATCGCAAGCAGGGTCAGTAAATTGATGGTAAAGCCGAAGGCGATCATCAGGATTCCGGCACCGATAATGGATAACGGAATGGCCACAACCGGAATCAACAGAGACCGGACAGATCCCAGGAAAAGAAAAATAACCAGTACCACAATGCCCAGGGTAATCAGCAGTGTATGTTCAACTTCCGAAATGGCCGCTTTAATATAAACGGTGCCATCATAAGGAACAGCGGCATGAAGCCCTGCGGGAAGATTGGCTTCAATCTGCCGCAAGGCGGCGTGCACTTCGTGGCCGAGCGTAAGGCTGTTGGCGGACGGGGATGGAAACACGCCGATAAACGTCGCCGGGACCCCGCTCATGAAAACGCTTTGATTATAATTCTGCGCCCCAAGCTGCACATCGGCCACATCTTTAAGACGAATGGGAACCGCGTTGACATACTTAACCACGAGGTTCCGAAACTGAGAAAGATTGCTGATGGAAGTATTGGCGGTAATAACCTGGGCAATATTTTTCCCACGAATTCGGCCAATCGCGGAAACAAAGTTATTGCTGGTCAATGCCGATGAAATATCCGCTGGTGTCAATCCGAGGGCCGCGAGTTTGGCGGGCTTGAGCCACACGCGTAACGCGAAACTGTTGCCGCTGGAGCCGGTGCCGGCCGGTAAAATCTGTGCCTGACTGACCCCCGGAAGCGATTGAATTTTCGGTTGAACCACGCGCAGCAGATAATCATCAATCTGCTGCTGGCTCATGGTTTTACTGGCAAATGCCAGATACATTAAGGCGCGAGCATCTCCGACTTCTTCATTGATGACCGGGGCCTGACTGGCGGGCGGTAACTGACTGGTCACCTGTTGCACTTTGGACAGAATTTGTGCCACGGCCGCATTGGGATCGGAATTTAAGACCATGTTACAGGTAATCGTCGAGGTACTTTCCGAACTCGATGTCGTCATGTAATCAATGTTCGGAGCCTGCGCAACCGCCTGTTCCAGACGCGAGGTAATATACGCCTGAACTTGTGACGGGTCAGCTCCCGGATAGGAAGTACTGACTGTGACAATGGTGCTGGTAACGGTCGGGTATTCCTGCGTGGTCATGCTCATCCAGGCGCGCAACCCCAGTACCAGAATGATGAGATTAATAGCGCTGGCCAGAACCCAACGCTTGATAAATAGATCCGTGAACTTCATTTAAATTCAAACCTTGCCTTATGGTTTTATTGTGTTATTTATCACGACTACCGCACCGGGCCGCAGTTTAAGCTGACCGGCGGTCACAACCACTTCTCCGGCCTTTAGCCCGGAAGTGACGACAACGTCGTTGCCAATAGGATTGCCGGTCTTCACCAGCACCGACGCGACGGTCAATGTCGTTTTACCGGCTTTGACGGTTTTCTTAATGACGTATACATAGTCACCGAAGGTGTTATAGGTAATGGCATCGGCATTGACCACCAGCGACTTCGTTTTCACGCCGGTAAGCAATTTTACGCGACCAAACAAACCGGGTTTCAGCAGCAGTCGCTTATTAGCCAAGACGGCCTGCATCTGAATGTTGCGCGAAGCGATATCCACTTGTGACGATAGCGCTTCAACTTTGCCGGTAAATACCTGGTTGCTGTAAGCATCAACCTTAAGCTTCACAGTCTGTCCGCTGTGCACTTCAGCCAGGTCGTTCTGCGGAACTGAGAAATCCAGATACAACGGATTCCATGTATTAAGCGTCACGATTGGCGAGCCTGGAGAGACATATTGGCCCAAGCTCACTTGGCGTAAGCCCAGATAACCGGTAAATGGAGCTGTAATGGCCAACTTACTAAGCGTCGCACGATCCCCCGCTTCCAGAGCCTTGGCTTGTAAAAGTGCGGCCTGATTGGCGTCCAGTGTCGCCTGTGCCGCAGCACGGTGTTTGATGAGACTCTCGGTCCGGAGCAGATTGGTATTGGCCAGTGACTCGGCAGCCAAGTCGGCTTTCAGTTGCGCCAACTGCGTGGTGTTATCGAGTTGAACAAGCTTTTGGCCGGAGCGGATCTTTTGACCGGAATGAAAATAGATGGCCGTGACATTTCCGGATATTTGCGCTGAGATTTGTACGCCTTGAACAGCAGTAAGGCTGCCTACCACATGGATGGCCTGCGGCACGATCAGCGACCTCACAACTCCGGTTGAGACCGTTACGGGCGGGATAGGCATGTGGGCAATGGCGTAGGCGATTTTCCGGTTCACCATCCGTTTGAATTCAAACAAACCGATGATTACCGCCAGAAAAATAGCCAGCACAATCACAGAAATAATAATACGTTTTGCCATAATCGTTGCGGACCTCCGCTTTACTTTTTAACCGTCGGCTGCGTTGCGGCAGGCCGGGTCATAGGGGTTTTGGAAACTTCAACCACCGAATGCCTGTGAACTGTTCTGTATTGTTTCGGCCACCAGCCGCCGCCCATCGCCACGAACAAAGCGGCGGTATCCGCATAGCGTTGCGATTGTGCGGTCACCACCGCCAGGCTGGACTGCTGATACTGCACCTGGGCCGTTAAAAATGTCGTGTAATCCACCGAACCGGCCTTATATTCCCAACGGGCCAGTTGGTAAGCGCGACGGGCCGCGACATACGCCTGCTGCTCATAGCGCAACGTCTGGGCGTCGTGCTGGACAGCGCGCAGGGCATCCGCCACCTGCGAGAAATCATTAATAATGGTGTACCGATAATCCGCGATTACAGCCTGAAGTGCGGCCTCCGCAGCGCGCTTATTGGCCCGCAAGGTGCCGCCGTCAAAAATGGTCTGGGTCAAACCGCCGGCCACGGACCATATCAGGCTGGAGGCGTCAAAGAAATTGGCGATTCTCCCATTTTCAAATCCAATATCTCCGGTAATCTGGATCAACGGATACATTTTTGCCACCGCTTCGCCTACCTGCGCATCACCGGCCCTCAACTGGGCCTCGGCGGATAAAATATCCGGCCGCTGATGCACCAGGGCGGAAGGCATTGATACGGGCAGCGAAGCCGGCAGATTCAACAGATTCAAATTTAAACTGGGAATGCGCGCCTGCGAAGGAATCCGTCCCAGCAAGACGGCCAGTGCGTGGCGCGCCGCTGAAAGCGATTGTTCCAAAGGAGGTAGCGTCGCCTGAGTGGCCGCCACCTGGCTTTCCTGATTGACTACATCCAGATAGGTTACAGCCCCCAAGTGGTACTGCTGTCGGACAATTTTTAGAATATAAGCTTCATTGCGCACCAGCGATTCCGTGGTTTTCACGCGCGCTTCCAACGAAGCAACTTGAATGGCCGTGGTAACCGTGTTGCCTTCCAACGTCAGATACGCCTCCTGCAAGGCATACCGTTGCTGATCTTCCTGCGCCTTGTAGGAGTGCATGACAATGCGGTTAAGGCCGAATATGTCCGGATCGTAACTGACCTGCAGTTCGCCGGTATACAAAGAATAAATGCGCGTCGGTCCGCCAAAGCCGGCACCACTTTGCCGCTGCCGTTGCCCCGTCGTAGACAGGCCCAACTGTGGATAAAAAAGCCCTTCAACGGATTTCAGATTCTCATGGGCTTCCTGCAATGTAGCCGCCGCCGCAGTCAAAGTCGGACTATTGATAATGGCCCGATGCACGAGCCTATCGATAGCGCGGGAATTATAGAGTTTCCACCACCGGGACTCCACTTTCGCACCGTACGCGAAAGCCTGGGCCTGACCGGCAGCTCCGACGCCTGAAATGGCCGCAATTTTTGTCGGCGAAGAGCCGGCGGTATAGGACTTTACCAGAGGTGCGGGCGGCACCTTCAGAGGTGGCTCAAATGAGCAACCCGCAGGAACCGCCACGCCCAAGGCAATCAGTGCGAGTCGCCAAGAACTCAATCTACCGATGCGACGCGACGTTAAAAGTTTAAATCGGGCGGGAAACAGCTTCATCCCCTTAGCGAAACACCCTGACCAACATCCCCATCTCCGGTACTTCCCGGAGAAGCAATTGCCTGAAGTATAAGCACGCGAATGAAGAAGGTCAAATTGTCATTTGAAATAACTATTTCGCAGCTTCTTTTTCCGGTTCCACAACGCCAACACAGACAATAAATCTCATCACGGATGGAGCCGTTTTCCGCCTGTTTTTACATATTATGGCGGTTGTCGGGCATGGGACCGGGATTTTTTTATAGGGCGATCATTCAGATTGCCACCCATATTGCCGATAATGGTAGTGGTGACGGCATTTTTTCGCTGCTGTTGCCGATTCGCTGTTGACAGCGAACAATCCGTCGATGGCCTCGCCGGGTTGGGGTTACTCTTGCCTGTAAATCGGGCGACGTTCGGAATTATCTGTTGGATTCGGATACCGAAGGGAATGAGGTTCAATACGGCATGAGCGATCCACTAACAGCCTTTATGAAACGGCTGAAACACCCAACGAAATTCGCCATTGTGGGCTTTGCGCTTTTGCTGGCGGTTGCGATTCCCCTTTATCAATTGTATGAATCACAGATCAGTCAAATACGTACCGCGCACGCGGAACTCGTGTGGGCACGCTACAGCCAATCGATTGCCCAGTTAATGGCGCTGATTCAATCTCATGAACAGGCCGTTGTCTCTGCGGATCGGCACGAATTTATACCCTCTGGAAAAAATGCAACCACCCGCGATGAAATTGATTATCTGATAGCGAGTATGGGGCGGGAAAACCGGAACTTAGCAGGCACCTTGCATGTCAGCGGGTTATGGAATTCCATCATTAAGAATTGGGACAGCCTCAAAACCGCCGATCGCTCGCTGCCGCCGCGGCTTTTAGTACCGCAATACACGCGTGAATTATCGCATATCTGGAATATCGCGTTGATTGCCTCTGATTATGCCCAACTGCGGCATGATCACGATCCGCGCACTCTAGGCGTAATAGAAGTTGTCCGCACGCAGATTCCTGACGCGCTGGCTGATCTTGGAAAACTCCGCATTGCCTTACTTGAAAATCCGCAAACCCCCGCCCAGGCGTTCGCGCAAAGTAACGACGTCCGCCTTCTAATTGCCCGTCTTGGCTGGGGACAAATCAGATCCATTCGGCATTCCCTGCGCTTGCCGATGCAAACCCGTCCCGATTTCCTGACCCTTATGGACTCCCGTATATCCCAGCTCCCGAATCTTAGCCAAAATCTTATGAGCCTTTCGGAAAAGCCCGGCAACCTTGACCTGGATACGCGGACTCGTTTGCTTTTTATTACTGACAAAATTGCAGAAAATATTTCCGGCGCGTCAACGCTGGCCATGCACTGGCTGCAAACCATGTTCTCCGCCCGACTTTCCAACTTAAGATTCTGGCTGGCGGTCAGCCTGAGTATAACGGTGGCGGTTGCCGCAATCATGGCGTTTTTATTTTTCTCCATGTATCGCTCATTAATCGGCGCAATCCTCGAACGCAGTACCGCAGAGGGGCGGGTTCGCCAGATACGTGATTTATATGATGCGCTTAGCCAGACCAACCGACTCGTTGCCCATCATTGCCGACAGGAAGAACTGTTTTCAGAGGTTTGCCAGATTGTGGTGCGACTGGGGCATTTCGATCTCGCGGCAATCGTCACAATTGATTCCGCCACCAACCATCTGATACCCGCTGCCAGCGCCGGACCCGCAGTGAACACCTATTTAAAGCGCATCATTAGCACCGATGACAATTCATTGCCTGCCGGCTGCCAGCCTCTTGATAATTGCATAACAACGCGTAAGCCGGTGATCATCAATCGCCTGGATTTTTTATCACCCTCGCGTGAATGGGAAATCCAGGCGGTTCAGGCGGGCTTGAAATCAGCGGCGGCCTTTCCGCTGATCCGCCATGGCACGGTCGTTGGCGTACTTGTGATTTATTGTTCCGCCGAGGAGAGATTTGACGCTCAGTTCACCGATTTGCTGACGGAAATTTCCACCGGAGTATCGTTTGCGATTGAAGATAGAGCACGCGAAGATTTTCGTAAGGCTTCCGATCAGGCCCTGCGGGATTCCGAACAACGCTATCACGTGGTCATGGAAGCCGCCGGCGATGCGATCATCCTCTCCGAAAGCGACGGACGGATTATTGAAGCCAACCGTCGCGCGTTGGATCAACTGGGCTACACCCGTGAAGAACTTTTGCGCATGCCCGCGACAGCTCTGTTTCCAAAAAATCAACAATCGGACATATTGGCCAGATACGTTAAAATTCTGGTTACGGGTCGAACCGTGGATTCCAATGTGACCATTCTCCGCAAAGATCAACGCACGTTTCCCGCGGATGCTGTTGAATCGCGTGTGGATTTGCAGGGTCGGCACCTGATATTAAGCATCTTCCGCGACGTCAGTGAACGCAAGGCCGCCGAAGAGCGCATCCATTATCTGGCGTTCCATGACGCGCTGACGGGTTTGCCAAACCGCACGCTGTTAATTGACCGCATTGAACAGTCCATTCGCGAAGCGCAGCGCCGCGACAGCCTCGTGGGGATACTTTTTCTGGATTTGGATAATTTTAAGACCGTTAACGATACCCTGGGCCATGATTTTGGCGACGAACTTCTGCAAAGTGCGGCCATGCGCATCCGCAGTGCATTGCGCGCGGAAGACACCCTGGCACGGCTGGGCGGTGACGAATTTATCGTTCTGATAACGGATCCGCAATCACCCGAGGATGTGGCGGTGGTTTCCCAGAAAATTATTGAAGCCATGACTGTACCGTTTGTCATCGCGGGTCATACGTTCCACATTACGTGCAGTATCGGTATGAGCGTGTTTCCGCGTGACGGCAAGGACAGCGGCGTACTGCTGCGGACGGCGGACGAAGCGCTTTATGAAGTGAAGAAAGAAGGCCGCAACCGTGCGACATTCCATACGCCTGAAATGCACGAAGCGGCGGTTGAGTCCATACGGCTGGAAAATGATCTGCGCGAAGCAATTCGACTGGATCAGTTTGTGCTGCATTATCAGCCGGTGGTGAATCTGCAGACAGGTCGGATAATCAGTGCCGAAGCCCTGATCCGCTGGCTGCACCCTGAACGCGGCCTGATTTCTCCCTTGCGCTTTATTCCCCTGGCCGAGGAAAAAGGTTTAATCATTATCCTGGGTGAATGGGTTATGCGCACCGCCTGCGAGCAAAATCGCCGCTGGCAGCTTGCGGGTCTGCCGGTGGTTCCTATTGCGGTGAATCTCTCCGGCCTGCAATGCCGCGAGGCCTCGCTTGAAAATACGGTTCGCACCATTCTGAAGGAAACGGGCGTGGACCCGTCGCTGCTGGAGCTGGAAATCACCGAAGGAACGCTGATGCAGCAGACCGACGCCTTGCGCGACCGTATGCTGGAAATCAAGAAACTCGGAATTCGCTTTTCCCTTGATGACTTTGGCACGGGATACTCCAGCTTAAGCTACCTCACGCGATTCCCGATTGATACACTGAAAATAGATCGATCGTTTATCCGCGATATGATGGATGACCCGAAAGACCTCGCGGTGGTGGATACCATTGTCGATCTGGCGGACAATCTGCAATTACGCACCATCGCCGAAGGTGTGGAAACAATTGAACAAGTGACATTGTTAAAGCTGCTGGGTTGCCATGCCATGCAGGGATATTACTTCAGTCCGCCGGTGCCGGCCGATCAGTTTGCGCAATTTTTGCTTACGGATCGTCGCTTGGAGGATGTTCAGCCGGCACCCCGTGTACAGGAAGCAACTCCCGCTGCGGTCTCATAGGTGAAGCGCGGACCAGGCCCCCCTCCGATGGCAAAGCGCGGTCCATATCCCCCCATCGCAGCAGTGCGGCGACTCGTCGCTTCTCGGTCGAATTCGCATAAACCGTCGCTGTGAAAAAAAGAAGCGACAATGCAGCATGCAGCTTTTACCATAAAAATCCGCTATAATAGAGACAGGCCTGCATGAGATGTGGTAAAAGGCGGCCCAACTGCTTGCTGTGTGACACCAGCCTGGGATAAAAAGGGACTTGGTAAAGCATTACCTTTTTATCTTAAATAGCACCGATACAGGAAAGCATCCCGTTGGTACAGCATCTTTTTTCTGTATCCCGGAGTTTTTGACATATTTAAGGAGCCTGCACCATGGCCAAGAAAATCGAAACCGACACTCCGCTTTATCTGGTGGCGACGGATACCACCAACCTATGGCAGAATTGTCGCGGCAAACCCGTTAATTCGTGGTTGACACGCTTTGATCGCTCCGTTGAAGTTCAATTTACTCAAAGCCGCGAACAGAACAAAGTGATATTTGAGCCTTTCGACGGGGGAGAAAAAGAAAAAGGCCTGCGCATCAGCGAGGCTGATCAAGAATTCTGGACGAATCTGGTCAGCGGTGCCAGTTCGAACAATCGACTTCGCTTTCAGATTTCCTGTCGATTCACCACTTGAATTCCCCGTGGGGTCGGGACGTTTGGGTCACACCCAGAGCTTGCCTGGATTTTCAACGGTGAGCTGATCAAGGATCTTCTCGCCGACCAGAATTTTGGCGCGTTCTAAACCCTGAAGCCGGGCACCGGCGTGGGCAAAACGGTGGCAGTCGGAACCGAGCATAAAATATCGCCCCTCCTGCAGGAAGCGCTCAGCCAGAAGCCGTTGGGGTTCCGGCTCCGAGCCGCCCAGTGGCCCCAGATTGCCCTGGAACAATACGCCGCGATTCGCCAATGTTTGAATAAAATCGGGATTTTCCCGCATGACCATCATGCGTTCGGGGTGGGCCAAAATCACAGTAAATCCGTTTACCTGCAGCCAGTCTACACACTGGTCTGCCCACGCGGGCCAATCAGGCTCCCACAGGTCCGCCAGGACATAGCGTGTGTTCATTCCAAAGGTAGGAACGCCGGTGGTATCTCTCCACCGAGCCATTTCGGGAGACAGCCTTAATTCTCCACCGGGGCGGAATTCCGCCGTAATTCCGACGGAAAGCATCTGCCGGCGAAATTCATCCATGGCCGCCAGCGTGGCCTCGGGCCGGATGTCGCACATATCGGTCGGACCGGTATGGGGAGTAAGAAAAAACCGGTTGTATCCCTTTTCCATGAACGCTTTTATACAGGGCAAAGCGTCGGAATAGCTGCGGCAGCCATCATCCATGCCGGGCAGATAATGATTATGTACATCGATTCGGCTCACGGCTGATTTCCTGTACTTCGACCACAATCCCATACGCCGGCCGATCATCCGGAAACCGCTTCCATTGCTGCATCGGATCGCCCCATGCGCTTGCGATCATTCTCCTTGAGATAACGCTTTCTTAGACGAATGGTCTGGGGGGTAATTTCAACAAGTTCATCATCTTCAATATATTCCAGCGCGATTTCCAAGGACATATCCCGGGGTGGCTTGAGGATAATGTTTTTGTCACTGGACGTGGTGCGCATGTTGGAGAGTTTCTTTTCGCGACACACATTGACGGTAATATCCGTGTCTTTATTGTATTCACCGACGACCATGCCTTCATAGACTTCATCGCCGGGCTTCACGAACATGACGCCGCGATCCTGCAGGGTATCAAGGGCATACGCATTGGTGGTGCCAAGTTCCATGCTGACCATCACGCCATTCTGCCGCCCCGGCAAGGCTCCGCGGATAAACTGATAATCATGAAATGTGTGATGCATGACGGCTTCGCCCTGCGTGGCGTTCAAAAGGCGCGTCCGCAACCCGATCAGCCCGCGCGCGGGGATGGTGAATTCCAGGTGCGTCATATTGCCCTTGGTGTCCATGCGCACCAGTTCGCCGCGCCGGTTGCCGATAGCTTCCATGACCGAGCCAACATGCTGTTGCGGAACGTCAATGACCAGATTTTCCACCGGCTCGCACTTGTGGCCGTTGAGTTCCTTGAAGATTACCTTCGGCTTGCTGACCTGAAGTTCGTAGCCTTCGCGGCGCATGTTTTCCAGGAGCACCCCCAGGTGCAACAACCCGCGACCGCTAACCCGCAGCGAATCAGCTGAAGAGGTATCTTCCACCCGCAATGCTACGTTGCTTTGCAGTTCACGATACAGCCGATCACGGACGTTACGGCTGGTGATAAATTTGCCCTCACGTCCGGCAAACGGCGAATCATTAACGCTGAAAATCATGCTTAGGGTGGGTTCATCGACATCAATCAGCGGCAACGCCACAGGATGTTCCGCCGCCGCGATCGTATCGCCGATATCCACATCTTCAATGCCCACGACGGCGCAAATATCTCCGGCTTCCACGTGTTCGGCTTTTTCCCGTCCCAAGCCTGCAAACAGATACAGTTCCGTGATGGTGTGGGCTTCATTTTTACCATCGCGTTTTAGCAGCGCAATTTTTTCGCCCTTACGCAAATAACCGTTGAACACACGGCCAATACCGATGCGGCCGACGTATTCGTTGTAGTCAATGTTTGTAATCTGCATTTGCAGGGGCTTTTCCAGATCAGCCACCGGGCCGGGAATTTTCTTGACAATGGTTTCCATCAGCGGACGCATATCCATATTGCTGTCAGCGGCTTCAAGGCGTGCAAACCCCGCGCGACCGGAAGCGTAAATAACCGGGAAATCAAGGGCGTCATCATCCGCCTCAAGTTCCACAAACAGATCGAAGATTTCATTGAGCACTTCATCGGGCCGCGAATCCACGCGGTCGATCTTGTTGATAACCACGATAGGCTTGATGTGATAGTGAAAGGCCTTCTTGAGCACAAAGCGGGTTTGCGGCATGGGGCCTTCAAAAGCGTCGACCAGCAGCAGCACGCCATCGGCCATTTTCAGCACGCGCTCCACTTCCCCGCCGAAATCGGCGTGGCCGGGCGTGTCAATAATGTTAATCTTCCGCATAACGCCCGTGGAATCAACATAGTTCATCGCCACATTCTTAGCCAGGATGGTAATACCGCGTTCCCGTTCCAGCGGGTTGTTGTCCAAAATCAGTGTGTCTTCCGACATTTGCCCGGTGCGAAACATGCCGGATTGCCGTAACAGGGCGTCCACCAATGTGGTCTTGCCGTGGTCAACGTGGGCGATAATGGCGATATTTCGTAATTCATCTCGGCGTTTCATGATAGAGATTCCAATAATTCAAGGTTTATCCGGCAGCTATATGCCAGCCGCCGTCCACTCCGCCTTGGGCGGTTACAGCGCTTATGTGACCCTCACGCGGCCACAATGCCAAAGACCCTCATTATATCGGAATTCATGGCAAATGACCAAGCAAGGCGGATAATTCGCGAATTAACTGAATTTTGACGTATTCCACGGTCGGGCATGATGTAACAAGTTCCGCCGCAAGCGAGGTCACTGGCCGAGAGAGTCCACAGGGGTTTATTAACTCAAAAAAGCCAAGATCCGTCGTCACATTCAGGGCCAGTCCATGCAGCGTGATCCAGCGCCGCAGTTTGATGCCGATGGCACAGATCTTCGCCAATCCGTCCGGGCCGCCGCGTTTGGATTTCACCCAGACGCCGGTGGCACCTGCTTCCCGCGTTGCGGTTAACTGCATGGCGGCCAGGGTACGTATCACCGCTTCTTCCAGTAATCGCATGTAGTCATGTATTCGTAACTTGTAATAGTTCAGAGGAATGATTGGATAAAGAACCAGTTGCCCCGGACCATGGAAGGTAATATCTCCGCCCCGATCAGTGGATTCCACAGCCACACCGCGCTGGGCAAGCGCTCGGGTATCCGCCAGGAGATGCTCTGACGCGCCGGGATGCCGCCCGATTGTAATAACCGGCGGATGCTCCACCACCAGCAGAACGCCGCCAGAACATGACCCATTGAGCACTTTTTCATGCCATTGCAATTGAACATTCCACGCGGTGCGATAGTCCATGACCCCCAGGTCCATGGCAATCAGCGGCACGCCTGTCGAGTGTGGCCGGTCATCCACTGCTACCCCCAGGCTTTTTCCGACGCCGGTCGCAATGGATTTTTCCTCACTCATTGCACTGGCTTCTCCATAACAAGGGGAACCAGCACCCGTGGCCGCTTAGGCTTATGCGTTAATCCATTGCTTTTCACCACGGTAGCGTCAGGCGATTCCGAAATGCCGCCATTTTTAAGTGCTGCGGCCAGAACTTCATCAACCGTCTTGACGAAAACAAACTTCATATCTTTTTTCAACTGCTGCCGGATTTCCTGCAGATTCTTTTCATTGCGCTGCGGCAGAATGACGGTTTTGATCCCGGCATGTTGGGCCGCAATCACTTTTTCCTTCACCCCCCCGATGGGTAATACCAGGCCGCGCAGGGTAATTTCACCGGTCATGGCCACGTCCGGTCGCACCGCTTTATTGATAAAAAGTGACGCCAGGGCGGTATACATGGCTACCCCGGCGGATGGGCCGTCTTTGGGAACGGCCCCCGCCGGCACATGTACATGCACATCAATATCACGGAAAATTGCCGGCACTATGTCCAGCTTTTCCGCATTATTTTTCAGCAGTGAATAGGCGGCATGCGCCGATTCCCGCATCACGTTACCAATTTGCCCGGTAAGCCTCATCCGGCCTTTACCGGGCATCCGCGTGGCCTCAACAAATAATATATCTCCCCCGGCGGGCGTGTACGCCAGGCCGGTGGCCACGCCTGGAGTTGCCGTGCGCAGGGCCACTTCGCTTTCAAATATCGGGGGTCCCAGGTACTTCGCGAGGTCCTCGGTCTTCACGATTATTCGGCCAATTTTCAGCTGTGGAGAAGCGGCTTTGACCGGATCGGATTTATCGAGGTGTTTCCTGCCTCTCCCGGCTTTTGGAGGCTTTTCCGCAGCACCCACGAGCGTTGCCGCCACACCGCGCATGACCGAGCCGATGGTACGCTCCAGATTCCGCACCCCCGCTTCACGGGTATAACGGTCGATGATCGCCTCAAGTGCGGCGGTCGGAATTTCACAGTCTTTGCGCGTAATACCATTTTCCTTGAGTTGGCGCGGAACCAGATATTTTCGCGCGATAAGCAGTTTATCCTGCTGGGTATAACCGGGAATTTCAATAACCTCCATGCGGTCGCGCAGGGCGGGCGGAACCGGCTCCATATAATTGGCGGTACATATAAATATGATATTACTTAAATCAAAGGGGACGCCCAGGTAATGGTCCTGAAAGGTGTTATTCTGCTGCGGGTCCAGCACTTCCAGCAGTGCCGCCGATGGATCACCCCGGAAATCCGCTCCGAGTTTATCCACTTCATCCAGCATCATCACCGGATTGTTGGTACCCACCTTCCGCAGTTCCTGAATAATACGTCCGGGCATGGAACCGACATAGGTGCGACGGTGGCCGCGAATATCAGCCTCATCGCGCACGCCGCCGAGGCTCATGCGCACAAACTTTCGCCCCAATGATTCAGCGATGGA
>JAKAZF010000366.1 GCA_021826605.1 Planctomycetota bacterium
GTTTATTCGTGGCAGTAAATCCGAATCCGGAGAAAAGCCCCTCCGACGCCGCAACCATCTTTCCCCTGGATCAATTGGAAAGCCTGCTGCGGCGGTGCCTGGCCATACGGGCGGCGGTGGCAAGTTGCCCCGGCTGATCAATCCGCGCAACCTGATCCGCATGGAACCGGGGTCAACATCAGGTAATAATCTGGGGGCATTCCGCGAAGCGTTCTTTAACTTCCACGAACGCATCCTGAATTTTCAGGAACATTGCGACGATATCCGGATCAAATTGCGTGCCGGAACCGGCTTCGATCATGGAACGGGCAATCTCATGCGTAAAGGCATCCTTGTAAAGACGCCTGGAGGTGAGGGCATCATAAACATCGGCCAAAGCGACAATTCGGCCGCTGATGGGAATATCCATTCCCCGCATCTGCGTGGGATAGCCGGTACCGTCTATACGCTCATGGTGCGTGGCGATGATCTCCTTGGCAATGCGCAGAAATTCCGCGTGTGGAAATTTGCGCAGGGCAATATCAATCGTATTGGCACCGAGGGTCGTATGGGTTTTCATCAGGGCGAATTCACGATCCGTCAGGCGACCGGGTTTCAATAGAACATAATCCGGAATCGCGACTTTGCCAATATCATGTAATGGACTGGTAAGGTACATCCAGCGGATGAAATTCGCGGTTATCTCGTCCTGATACTTCGGATTGGAAGCCATTTCCTGCGAAAGCAATCGCGAATAAGTCTGCACGCGCTCCAGGTGCATGCCGGTTTCCGGATCACGTGATTCCGCGAGTTTGGCCATGGCAAAGATCGCAAGATTGCGTGTATCGGTGGCCAGCACGCGCTCGCCGCTGCGTACGCGCGCCACCAGTTCATCCGGATCATAAGGCTTGCTGATAAAATCATCAGCCCCCGCCGTCAAACCACGCACCCGTTCCTGGGCATCATTCAGCGACGTGATAAGAATAATGTATACATAACCCCAGACCTCCTCGCGCCGGATGGTCTGACACAAAGCCAAGGCGCTTAAAGATGATTGAATCTCCCAGTCCGCCACGATCAGATGGGCCAACCCCTGCCGGATAATCTCCAGAGCCTCTTCAGCTGTTTCGGTGCATACAACCTCATGCCCGGCGGTTGACAGTGTCTTGCGAATTAACGCAAGACTTACCTTATTATCTTCAACCACTAATACGCGCATGAACCAAGACTCCGGAACCGGTTGCCAATGCCGTCATTTAATCCGAAATCATCGGGAAACACAATGCCGTGGCGGCACAATTTGCCTGACAGCGGCTGTCAGGTTACCGGGCCTGTTGCCTGATCCGGCCATTGGCCACGACAAATTCCGGCACACGCTCGCGAACTCGTAAGCGAAGCGCTACAATAAATTCCATGAGAAGTGCCATTATTATGCTGACACTCTTTTTCTTCGGCACCGGCCTTTGCGCCGGTGAGAGCCAGCAAAGCCCCAACTTGCACTTTGAGATAACCGGCCAGAGTCATCCGTCGGGTTTATACCACATTGGTGATCGGACAATATTGAATATCCGCATCACCAATCCGGGCACTTCGGCACAAATGCTGTCCGGTAACCTGCAATGGGTGCTTCATGCCGGCCGCGGCAAATCGGCGACACCGCTTGCCACAACACCCATTCGCCCGACCATGCTTACCAGTCGCCAAATCGTTCGTATCGAATTGCCCGAAACGTTCAACACTGTGGGCCGGTACGAATTACTCTGGAATAAAACAGCCATTGCGATGCGGCCAACCATTCCAAGGCCCCGGTGCATTTATGCGCCGAGTACCAGCCTGACGGGTAAAACCTCACCTTGGATTGCGTCAATTCCGAAGGCTTTTATTTCCGCCCACCCCCCTGATTACATCAGCAGTTTCATCCGTGAAACCGGCATTCGACAGTACATGTATAACCTGAACTGGGACCGCCCTGGCACGGATATGGCGTTGCCGCAGTCCCACCTGCCTCTGCAATTCAAACGATCCGGGGCACGACTGATTCCAGTATGGGTCATCTCCCCCTCCGGAACACATCGAAGCCGTTGGATTTCCAGCAAGGCTCTGATTGCCCAGCTTAAACCATTGATCGGCATTTGTCCGGCGATTGTGGTGCGTTTTTCCCGTGTTCCCACAGCGGCGATGTCACATGCTGCGGATAACTTTATTCCGCGGCTGCACCAGGCGCTGCACGCGTTACAATCATCCGTGCCGATATTTGCAACACCTGATGTCATCGGAGCCGGAAAAGGCAATATAACATTGACCAGCCTGATCGGGGGTGTGGCCTTACCTGATAATGACAACTCCCTTCGCTTATGCCATCAACTTGAACAATCCGGCGCCACACTGCCCATTATGATCATGCCAAATGTCAGCACCCCGCCCAACGGACTATCCAATCATGCAGTTCCGAATCCCGGGCTGTTCCTGGCCAGGGCTGCCACCTACGTACCGGTACCGGCGCATGCTGATAATTTTGAGCTGCATGTTTTGGGCACGGGCAAGCTTTTTTCCATTGTACATCCACGTTTGGCGTTGCTGGCGGCGGTTTTTAAGCAACCTTATGGTTCCTGCGCCATTGTCTGCGGACCGGGGGCCAGCAAAGTTGCAGGCCATCAATGGATCGCATGGCAAAATAACCCGCCAAAAATGATTAAAGACGCCATCTGGCACAAAGCGCTGGCCGATGGCCGCCGCGGCTGGGAGCGATTGCTGGCCCTGCTCCCGCCGGCGGGAACATTTCCGCACGGAAAATTGATCGTCGTTGATGCTGAAGGATTAATGGCCACCCGGAATTCCAGCGGCCAATCCGTACCAACACCTTATCCCGGCTGGCAGGAAATTCCATTAAATCGGCATGTCTATTTCCTTACGTACCCCGGTTCACCATCCGATTTGGCGGCGGCATTGCGAACCGCTTCTATCAACGATCTTCCCGCGGCTGCGGTTACCACTGCATCCAACGTCGGCCCCCATGACGCTGACAGCCTGACATTTTTAATACGCAACGCGCGGGTTGGACGATTACTGGGACATGTTTCTCTATGGCAATTGGAAAAATTCCCGACTGGCGACAAAATCCTGCCGATAACCGCAACCGTTCAGTTTGGCCCAATCCACAGCGGCGATACCGCATTGGTCACATTACCCATTCACCACACCGCTGGTAGCGCGGCAACAAACCGGTTCCTGGCCGTGATAAGGTGGCGCCACTGGATTGAACTGACTTCGTTTTCAAAGCCTCCCGCAGGCCCTGACGAGATCCCACCGCATGTAAGTTCCCAATCAATCGTCCCGCGCAAAGCACAACCTCACGCTGCTGATGCCGCCATTCCACCCTTGCACGGATTTGCCACCAGCACCAGCAAAGTTCTCCCACCCGGTGATCGGAAAGTACAAACCGTGGAATTGCCATATATGCCGACGGTTAAAACTCCGTAACCTATGGTCATTGCCGGCTGGAAATTCAATGTGCCGCCAAGAGCGGTACCACTGTTATTTATGTCAAAACACTGCGGGCCTGTGACGGATTCTGCCAGGTCGTCACAGCCCTGATCCCTGGCTTTCTAACTCCGCCGTTACCGGCACCATCAGCCAAATCCATGCTCCAATCCAGCTCGGCATCGCATATACCCGCCGCACCCACAAAACAAATTCCCCATTCCCCATTGCTCGTTGCTCCCCGGCGCGCCGGGACTCGTTGACGCCCCCCCGTATCCGCGCTATCCGCTTAGAGAGTTTACCCCGTGCGCGCCGGGGCGGTCCCTCCGGTAGGATTTTCCAAACAGGCTCCGGCACCGTTTCGGGATCGAGTCCGTGCGATGGGACAGCCGCCGCCAGGAAGTTAACTCAAGGCACCACCGATTACACGGATTCAACGGATAACGTGCGTGAACCATGGCACCATCGGAAGTCTTCCCCGTATCCGCGCTATCCGCTTAGAGAGTTTACCCCGTGCGCGCCGGGGCGGCCCAACCCACCCTTCCAGGAACCCAATCCGATTCGCCATCGCAGCTACCCGCCGCACCTCAACAATCAGTTTGCCCGTTGCTTCCCGCGTGCGCCGGATTTCATTACCCATTGGCCGTTTTCCCGTGGTGTTCGCAAGTAATCGCATCCATGTTGCGGAAGCGGTCACCGGCCCAAAACACTCCAGCGGCGCACGATACCATTGACGCGATCAGCGTGTTGCAGCATACTG
>JAKAZF010000367.1 GCA_021826605.1 Planctomycetota bacterium
TGCCGGTCATGGGATAAAATAAATGCGTGTAGTGCGTGGCGCCCTTTTCAATCGCCCAATCACGCATGGCCACGGCCACCGCATCGGCAATGGCCGGATCAATGGCTACACCCTTTTTGATCGTCTGTTGGAGTTTCTTAAACACCGGTTTGGGCAGGCGCTGCCTTTGCACGTCTTCGTTAAACACGTTGCAAGCGTATATCTCATGCACAGGCGTGGTTTTGTAATTAATGCGCGGTGCAAGAGTTTTGAAGTTGGTCATGGCCGCAATGGCGGCCCGGCGAGCGGTGGATGAACCCATGGTGAATAAACTCCTATACAAAGTACTCAAATAAACCGCCTGTTTTCTACACAAGGACCAGTTCCAACTGGCTTCCGGTACCAAAGGCGGAGATTGTACCCGGTTCCCTGCATGTCGCAAGCAATACCCATGCCCAACGCCAAAAAGAACACCAATATCGGCACGAAAAACTATTCGAAGCTCATTTTTAAGCCAAATGGACGGTTCTCGAATGCCCCAGGATTGGGCAGAAATACCGCCAATCTGCGGGGATGCTTAAACATCAGGCATTTTTTACGGTCACGGTGCCACAACCAACGGCCTTAGCGCACACAAAAAACGCCGGTTATCTATTGGCCGAGCGCCCTTCACCCGCACAACCTACGAGAAGATGCTTGAAATTCCGTGTCTCAACTCCTGCCGCCGCAACCCATCCACGACGACGGCATCTTCACGCATTAGTGGCTGCGCCGGTTTCCATGAAGTGCCGTTTCGCTTCCCCGATGAGATAAAATGACCCCGTTACCGTCACCAGGTCTTCACGGGTGATCGCACGCGTCGCGATCGACATGGCCTCCTGGAAGTTCTGGGCCACCTGGGCCATTTTGCCAAACCGTTCCACATACAAGGAAGCAAGCTCTTCCGGACTGGCACTTTTGGGATTATTCTGGGCACGGGTAAAGATCACCTTGTCCGCACCCAGCGAAACCTGCTCCAACATGCCGTCAATGTCCTTGTCGGAATTGCATCCAAAAATAACCACCATGCTGTCATAGGCAATATATTGGCTGATACCGCGAAACAGTGCCTGCACCGACGCGGCGTTGTGGGCTCCATCAATGATCACCCGCGGATTCGACCATACCAGTTCAATGCGTCCCGGGAGGTTTACCCGCTCCAATCCGGCCAATGCTTTGAGATCGTCGAATGCCAAACCCCGGCCCTTCAGCCGGTCCAGGACCGCCAGCGCCAGCCCACAGTTCACGGCCTGATGTTCACCGATCAGCGGGACTGTAACATGCTCAAAATGCGAACGCTCGGTAATGAGTGTCACGCGAACCAGCGCGCCGGCCTGACGTGTGATCTCAAAACGATAGGAGAATTCAATATCGGTGCCCACAAAGTGCAATGGAGCCTTGGTCTGACGGGCGATTTTCTCCAAAGCCGCCTTCACCTCCGCCGGCTGATCGCAAGACAAAGCCGGAATATCCTTTTTGAAAATTCCGGCTTTTTCCTCGGCGATACGGGCCAGCGTGTTGCCCAGAATGGCCATGTGATCCAGGCTGATATTCGTAATGGCCGTCACTTCCGGCATGATGACATTGGTCGAATCGAGCCGGCCGCCCAGCCCCGTCTCGATAACGGCGATCTGCACTTGCTCTTGCGCAAAATGCGAAAAGGCCATAGCCGTTAAAATCTCAAAAAAAGTGGGCGGATCGTTGCTCATTTTTCGCACAATCGGCTCGATCTTCTTTACCAGCCGCACCATATCCTGCGTGCTGATCATCTCCCCATTTATCACCACTCTTTCGCGCATATTGAGCAGATGAGGACTGGTGTACAGACCCGTTTTGAAGCCTGCACTTTGCAGCATGGCCGCCACCATCGTGCAGGTACTACCTTTGCCCTTAGTGCCCGCGACATGCACACTCTTGAACCGTAAATGCGGATTATCCAAATATTTCAGGAGCAATCGCATGCGATCCAGATTAAACGTGGTGGTGTTATAGCGCACCACTCTCATGCGTTCGTAATCGGTCTGCGAATACAGAAATTCCATCGCCCGCAGATAGGTCTTATCCGGTTTAGCCGCAGGCACCGCCGCCGCCGGTGCCTCAGTTGGCTTGGCGGCCCGCGACGATGACGAGCGCAGGCGCTCTCTGGCTCGCACAGGGGCCTTCATTGAAGCTCGACGCTCACGGCCAGAGTTACGGGGGGATGGTTTACGTGGTTTGGTTCTGCTTGTCACTGCCATAACGCCATCTTAACGCATAAACGTCCAAAAGGCAATTTATGACCGAAAACCCCATCAACCCAGCTTGCTTTTAACGTAATCCACCAGAGTTTGCACCGTGAAAACATCCCGAAACTTATTTACATCCGGAGCTTTCTCAAACTCGCTTAAATCCGCAAACGGCATGCGGCTTTTCAGTTCGGTCATACCCTGCGGAGTCATACGGCCATTGCTCACATAGGCCGGATTGCTGAACAGACTCTCCGGAATAAGCTCTCCCTTGGGAATTTTAATGCCAAAGGTCTTTTCCAATTGAAAAGTAATATCCAGATAATCAATTGATTCCGCACCCAGATCCTCTGTCAGGCGGGCCGTAGGCGTCACTTCGGCTTCGTCTACCGCCAAAGCGTTGGTTAAGACTTCCCGCACCTTGGCAAAAATTTCATCTTGCGACATCGACATGGTTAATTTCTCCAAAACACTCATCCACGCAATGGCAGTAACCACCCCGCACGATTCAGGACAGTCCCATTGATCCGCACCACATTTACTTCAAGCTCTCAAACGCCCCGAAAGCTCCTGCCATTGGTTGCGCATCGCAGCCAGCATGGCCTCATCCACAGCGGCCAACGCGGCATCCTGATCCGCTAAATTCAGATGGGCCAGCTCAATTCGCCCCTGAATGGCCACCGCATCACCCACCGTGCCACGAATTTTAAACTCACTTTTACCAGATTCCAACTTGATTGCATCCGCCTGCACCGTAAGGGTAGCCCCCGGCTCAACAAAGGCCCCATACCGAATACCCCGTACCCCCCGCAACACAATCACCGCATGATGGAATTGATCCCATTCCCTTATCAGCCATGCCGCCGCCTGCACCGCTGCTTCCAACATCAGCACACCTGGCAATACCGGAAACCGCGGAAAATGATCGGCCAGATATTCCTCCGCCATGCTGACCTGCTTGGCCATTTTAATGCTCCGGGCTGGCTCCACGGAAAGCAAGCGATCAACCAGAATAAACTTCACGCACGGAGCATCCTATAAGCCGGTCTGCTGGAAAGACATCCGCACAACGCCCGGACTTACAGGCATTGGCGTATCTGTAGCCAATGACTTTTAACCGCCAACGCCAAGTTTGACAAGCCATCAGAACAAGCTGCTGCCAGTGCTCGGCCAGAAATACATTTTTAGTTGACGGTATCAGGAGCCAGCACCCGTGGCCATCATTGGACATCCGCTTGGGGACCGGGCATGGACGGGTCTACCATCCATCCATGGCCATTTCGCGGCACGCAATACCAAGACCCCGGAGCATGGGAGCGCCGCCGAGTTACCCGCATCCCGGCTGCGCCTGGCTTGCAACGGCCGCTCCACAATGGCTGGTAGCAGCCTCGGAGATGGATCAATTTCCACTTCCACCTCCAGGCCCGCGCATGGTAACAATTTGTTAAAGCAACTGCTGGCATCACTGCTGCGGAGCCCTTTTTGACAGCCTAAAGGTTTATGCCTATACTACTTGCCAAGGTGGCTTGTGGCCGCCCGGACAGTGTCTCTGGTGTTATCGCCATTAGCGGCTCCGCCCGAGCGTCACGAAGGCATCAGGAACAGCGGCCAACACCTGCGGAGGGCGAAGCCAGTTGGTCTTCCAGCAACATGCCCGCGTTTGAAGGCGTAACTTAACAGGCTGCATGAATATAAAACCATGTCAACTTGGCCGCGCCACCCTGGCTGCGGCGATGGCTTCGGTTCTGCTGGTGGGTTGTTCGTTTGAACCACCGCTGCATGTACCCAAGCCGCCCAAAACGGACACTTATACCGCAGGGGCGCACGTACTGAAAACAGTCGGTGTGGCCAAGGCAGGTGAAGCAGGAAAGGTTCAACAGTTTGCGTATGGCAAAGCTGCCATGGCGGACTGGTGGCACCTGTTTGGATCAAAAAAAATCAATCGTCTGGTGCAGCAGGCGGTCCAACAAAACCCC
>JAKAZF010000368.1 GCA_021826605.1 Planctomycetota bacterium
GGTGTATGCTGCCGTAAATCAAAATGCACCCGGTCCAGCGCCTGATCTATTTTCAGCAGGGCCAAGGCTCCGCCCTGCCCCTGGGTATTGCCACTTAGAACCACGGCCGCCATGTCATCGCCAATGCCGACAGGCACATGGGAATGACGACGGGCATTGGCGGCGAACCAGGCAAGTAAATCGTTTTCACGCATGTTGGTTATCATAATTAATGGACTAGGGTGCGCCAGCGGCCGGGTCCACCCGCACCACTTTCAGGCCGGAAAACCGGGGCGTGGCGAATGCAAAACGCGGGGGCACACGCAGGGTCAGCGATGCGTGCGCCAGCTTCAGGGTCAGGTGCGCCCGGGCCGCGGGGTACCAGATATCCACGCGAAATGGAATCCTGGGAGCATTGGCCCCAGGGCGTTTCCCGCGAGTTGCCACCGGACGGTAATAGCTCAAGCCAGCCGCGGCCACACTGCGCCCCGCACGATCAAAAAGGATCACTGCTGTGACTTCCCCACGGCGGCGATTGAAAAATAGCATCCGCCGAATCCACGTATGCCCATCTTTACCAAGACGGATAATATAAATCCGATTCAGCGAGGAACGGCTGGCCGCAGTCATCGCCACCCGCTGCCGGGCCGTCTGGTACAGGCCGGTGATGGCCAGCATTTGCAGGACGCGCCGCGGCTCAATTGGGATGTTAACCGGCAACTCACCGCCCCTTCCCGCATGCGAAGACCGCCCGACCCAAGCCTGCTTGCTTTGATGATTCACCATCCAGTAATGCGCGGCGTTCATGCCCAATTCAAACGCATTTTGCCCCAGATACGTACCAATCAGCAGCATATCCGGCGAGGTCTCATGCACTGGATCGATCAATGCGGGAGTTTGATCCACCAGCAGCGTTCCATTGGCCTGAAACTGATGCCGGTGGCCCTTGGCCCCGCGATAGGCCAGGGTAATTGAGCCGGAGGCGCGCAAGGTGGCTAACGCGGCGGCACGAGAATTAATAAGGTTCAATTGCCGCCGCAAAGTCAAAAACGGTGCCGGTGCCAACGGCTTATGGACAAGCGTTTGCTGCTGTGAACAGCCAGCCGGCACCAGTAACAGTACCACCGCCAGAACAAGGACACGGTGGCCTGGGCAAACGCTGCTAATCATCATGACCTTTCATTGCCGGAGTAATAAGACCGGGCATCGGCTCCATGAGGGAAAAAGCCCACGCGCCCGGTGCGCACGTCCGCGTCCGGCATGCCAAGAGAGACCCTGGAAGCATTTTACGTTCATCCGAGCCATCAGCCAACACAATCGACCAAAATCCCGCGGAACGGCAAAAGATTTTCCTTGCATTGTCTGGAACAGTTGTTATACTCATTGTTGTAGCCACCGCAGGTCGCAATGGCGGGGTTATCGAAAAATGCGCCCGACCAAGGCGCAAGCCGTGAGGCCGAAAACCCGTAGCGACCGCCAAGTGGATTGATCCGTCGCCGGAAGGTGCCTGAACGCAAGTCTCCTCAATATCTGGCACCCTACAGGACGCGATGAATCTGCTTTCCAGAAAAAGCGGTGGCTTTTTTCGTTTTTGCAACCTGCCGCTGTTTCTGGTTACAATTTGATGTCAAAAGTGGAATCTTCAAAGCCCCGGCTGTGGCGGCGAAGGTTGAGACTTAAAAAAGGCCTGGCTGGCTGCGGATTGGCCGGCTAACTTTATGAAACGCTCATTCAATGCTCACCGTTTACCGAACTGTCCTGTGTTGTGATGAGCATTGGTGGAAAAATTGAACACGGTTATTTTTCAGGAGATTGTTCCCATGGCTAAACCAACCCGTAAAGAACTGCTGCGTTACCCCATTGAACACATCGACATCACCAGAGAACCCGGCATTGTGTCATTGGTGGAATCGATGAAGTCCATGGCTTTCTCGGCGCGCGATTTATACCGCGCTTCGGACATATACGACCGCATGTTACGCGACACTTCCTGCGCGGTTATTTTAACCCTGGCGGGGTCACTGATCTCCGCGGGCCTGAAAAAGATCATCGTGGACCTGCTGGAAAATAACATGGTGGACGCCATTGTTTCCACCGGGGCCAACATTGTCGATCAGGATTTTTTTGAAGCTCTGGGCTTCCGCCATTATCTTGGATCGCAGTACATGGATGACGCCACCCTGCGCGACCTGCATATCGACCGTATCTACGATACGTACATTGATGAAGACCAACTCCGTATATGCGATGACACCACCCGGTTGATCTGCGATTCGCTGCCCGCCCGGCCGCATTCCAGCCGGGAATTTATTCAGGCCATGGGCCGATATCTGGTGGACCATGCTAAAAACCGCAAAAGCATCGTTTTGACCTGTTACGAAAAAGGCGTACCCATTTTCTGCCCCGCCTTTTCCGATTGCTCAGCAGGTTTTGGCCTGATTGTCCATCAACTGGCCCGGCCCAACGCGCACCTGAGTCTGGATTCCGCCAAGGACTTCCGCGAACTCACCCAAATCAAGGTGATGAACCGCAAAACCGGTATTGTGATGATCGGCGGCGGTGTACCGAAGAATTTCACCCAGGATATTGTGGTGGCGGCGGAAATACTCGGGGCCGACGCTCCCATGCACAAATATGCGATTCAAATCACCGTGGCCGATGTGCGCGATGGAGCTTTGTCCAGTTCCACCCTGCGTGAGGCCAGCAGTTGGGGCAAGGTGGATACCGTTTATGAACAGATGGTTTATTCCGAAGCCACGCTGGCCCTGCCGCTGATTGCTGGCTACGCCTACCACAAAAAAGGCTACAAGGCCCGCAAAGGCATGAATTTTGCGGCCCGTCTGGATGCCATGGATAAGGCCTCCTCCAGTAAGGTAACGGAAATCAACAAGGTGCGTCTGGCCCGGGAAACGCGGCGATTGCGGCCCGCGAAAGCTGCGGGGCGGTCCCCATCGGCCAGTGCCATTTAACAGGGCTTACCACTGGGCCAACAGGACCGTTCCAAGCCACCGGTTTCTCGAAGAGTCCCGGATATCTGAGCCATTTTTTGCAGGTGCTGTCAGCGCGGGATCGTCAGCGGTGGCGAAGCGGAATCACATCTGCTACCATACGGGCTGTTCGACGGGGCGTAGCTCAGCTTGGCTAGAGCGCTTGGTTCGGGACCAAGAGGTCGCAGGTTCAAATCCTGTCGCCCCGATTATCCGGCGGAATCAGGCCGCTGGCGAGAACATCGAACGGTTTTCTCATCGAAAAATCAAGGTTTTCTTCGCTCAACGTCAAGTTCAAACAGACAATTTCCAGTAGTTGTCGTTTTTCCTGGCTTTCCGCTGTAAGCCATTTCTCTTTCAGGCTTTGTGAGAGTTCAAACACGTTGATGGCCAAATCGCCATGTTCATCACGGCCCCGGCCTTGGGCTTGTAACTGCAATTCCAGACTCGCCAGGCGATCCCGCAATTCGGTGTCCTTGGCCGCGTAGGTATCCGCAGTGATCTCTTCCATCATCCGCAGATTCAGTAGCCGGTCCCGGAATTGCTTGGCTTGCGTAATCTGCCGCTGTAAATCCTTGGAGGTATCTTCCGTTTCGCTCCGCTGCTGTTTAGACCATGCCAGCAGGCACTGCTGGAACCAGTGCCGCAGATCGTCCGGCAGGCGAATGCGATTAAACACAGCCAGAACCTGCACGTCCAAGGCCTGTTCCGTCAGGCGAATGCGAGGATGGCCCGGCACGGTGTACCTGGAGCATCGGTAATACACATACTCTTTTCCCGTCTTCTTTTTCGTGACGGTTTCACCGGTAATCACCCCGCCACAGTGCCCACAGGTTATCAAGCTGCCTGCATAGGTGAGACCATGACTTTGGTATCGCTTACCGCCCAGCAGAACCTGTACCCGGTCAAACGTGGCACGATCTATCAAGGGCTTATGGTTTCCGGCATACCATTGATCCTGGTATCGCACTTCCCCGATGTAGGCCCGATCCCGCAGGATGGAATAAATCTTGCTGCGGGTCCATTGCGGTTGCGTGTCCGTGTATCCGATGGCCTCAACTTCGAGCTTCTTACGCATACTGTCGATTGTATGGTCTTCATAAGCGTACATCTGAAAGAGACGTTTAACTTTCACCGCGTGCTGGTCATCCACTTCTATCACCCCCCGGCCATCAACTCGGATGTTCCGGTATCCGTAAGGCGCCACACCGCAAAACAATCCACTTTGCACTCTTCTGGCATGGCCCTC
>JAKAZF010000369.1 GCA_021826605.1 Planctomycetota bacterium
CCGATTCCAAAATCGCTGCCCGTCCGACTCCGTGCCCATCATGTTTTGGCGGTATACTACCCGTATGAATCAGATGCCAACATCCAAGCATGATGTCGCGGCCACGCCGCACGCGGGCGGGGGACATGTCAGGACGGAGCCGCTTTCTGTCCCGCTGCTGGCCACCTGGGCAACCTGTGGATTGTACATGTTATTGCCGGCGGCCATGACGTTGGGTCCGCGCTGGCTGCTGTTGATTATTGTTACCGCGGTGCTGATCCCACTGATTATTTTCAGGTTGCAGCAACGCTTTTTCCCAAGCCACGTATGTGGCCACATTTCCGCAGCGATTATTACGCTGTTTTCGGGTTATTCGCTAATGACACTGGTGCGGGATTTGCCTCGGCATCATGATGCGCCGGTACAGATGCTCATGGCGGCGGGCGTGCTTTGGATGATTAATGTCTTGATTTTCGCCTTCTGGTACTGGCGGCTTGATGGCGGGGGGCCGCACGCGCGGGCATCGCGCGGCCATTATCAAACGGGGTGTTTTTTGTTTCCGCAAATGACCATGAAAAACAGCGATCCATCCTGGTCGCCGCTTTTTTTGGATTATTTGTTCGTCGCCTTCACCACCAGCACCGCTTTCTCCCCAACCGATACGCCCGTACTTTCCCGCTGGGCGAAACTGTTGACGATGTTGCAGGCCATTATTTCTCTGGGCATTGTGGTATTAATTGCCGGTCGGGCCATCAATATTATTTAAGTGCCGACCGGCCGCAGCTTAACTTTTCCAGCCGCCGGATATTTCCGCCATTGATTCTCCGCCCTCTCGGCGCTACCATCTTGAGTGTATTGGAGAAATGAACCAATACCGACTGCCACCGATGCGTGACGGATTGTCGCTGGCAGAACGTACATTCGTATTGTAGAACGTGATGAGGATAAACATGGCCAATGCCCCTGCCGCGCGTACCGTAGCTGAATTAAAAAAAATGTCGTATCAACCCTGTTCGGTCAAAGACGAACTGCGGCGTAATGTCATTGCTGCTCTGCGCAGCGGTAAACCGTTATTCCCCGGTATTGTAGGCTATCGCGAAACGGTTATTCCAGAAATGGTGAATGGCCTTTTGAGTCGGCATGACATGCTGTTTCTGGGACTGCGCGGGCAGGCCAAAACGCGGCTTTTGCGTATGCTGCCGGATTTACTGGATCCCTGGATTCCGGTTCTTGCCGCGTGTGAAATTCCGGATGATCCGCTGGATCCGCATTTAGCTACCGGAAAAAAGATCATCGCCGAGCAAGGCGATGAGGCCGCGATAGAATGGGTGCATCGCAGCAATCGTTACCATGAAAAACTGGCCACACCGGATGTGACGATCGCTGATTTGATCGGAGAAATTGATCTGGTGCGCCATGCGCAGGGACGCTATTTATCTGATGAAAGCACCATGCACTTTGGCTTAATTCCGCGCTGCAACCGCGGCATATTTGCCATGAACGAGCTGCCTGATCTGGCCCCTAAAATTCAAGTCGGGCTTTTTAACGTGCTGGAAGAGCGTGATGTGCAGATTCGCGGTTACCCCATTCGCCTGGATTTGGACCTGTGCATGGTATTTTCCGCCAACCCTGAAGATTACACCAATCGCGGCCGCATTGTCACCCCGTTGAAAGACCGTATCGGCACGGTGGTGCGAACGCATTATCCGCATACCATTGGGGAAGCAATTAAAATAACGCGGGAAAATGCGTGGCTGGAACGCGACAGCGGCATCAAGGTGACGATTCCGCTTTATATGCACGAAATTCTGGAGGAATTTGTCCGCCTGGCACGCCACAGTCCGCATATCAATCAGGCCAGCGGCGTAAGCGTTCGGTGCTCCATCACCAATTCAGAAAATCTGGTCAGCTCTGCCGAACGTCGCGGCATTGTTCATGGGGAAAACGCAGTTGTTGCCCGGACGGATGATCTGCCGTTTATCCATGCCAGTTGCCGCGGAAAAATTGAACTCATGCTGGCGGAAGGCGAATCGGCGGAAGATAAACTCGTGACATCTCTGATCGGCGAAGCGGTGAAACTGGTCTTCAGCCGGCAGGGCGAGTTGGATGCCTTTGATGACATTTGCCTGCAATTCAAGGGAGGCTTAACGCTGCAGGTGGGTGATGAGGTTTCCACCGCCACTATGCTGGAAAATTACGCGCATATCAAAGGCCTGAAAGCCGCCGCGGCTCGCATGGCCGGCAAATTGGATATGTCCCCGGATGATCCGGCAGCGCTGGTAAGTGCCGGCGAATTTATTCTGGAAGGGTTGTATGTGAATAACCGCTTAAGCAAAGTGAATCTGCCGGGAAAAACATTTTTTCGGAAATGAGCGTAGGCCGGAAAGAAAAACCGCGGATTACGCGGATTACGGGGATAAACGACGGGCTTTCATTCGCCGTCGCCTATCGGATTATGATCGGCTCGTGGCAACAAGCGCAAGAATTCTTCAAGCTTCGTACCGCTGGACCGCACAAGGCTTCGGAATGTGCCTGAACCCCGCCAAGGGAAATGCAATCCAAAATGAACTATAAAAAACCGCGGATTTCGCGGATTACGCGGATAAACGCCGGGCCTTCCGTGTCGGCGGCCGCCACTCTTATGTTCAATGTTGATCATCCGGATTTGGGTTATCCGGCGATTTTTCACAGTTCCAATCCCACGGTTCTGGCGTTTGCGTGGGGGACCGTGGCAACGGTGCCCTTGGCTACAGTTCTGGGGACAATGATTGCCATTGCAGCGCAGGCGGGTCGTGGTTCCCGCATTTCAGCTCGCGATTTATTTAAGCCGTTGCTGCTGGTATTTGGTGCCATGGCCTTGATGGCTGTGGCGGGGGGAATCTGGGGTTATCACGCGTGGCAGGCGGATTCAAAATTGTTTGTAGCGCGGCGGGAAATGACGGATTTCTGCGCCCATCTGATGTCGTATTGTGGGGGATTATTGGGAGCGGTGGTGCTGGTGATATGGATTGTTATTCATCGGCGTAACGCGCGGTCTCCCGGCACGTAGCATTCCCAGATATAGGATTGATTCGGTGCCGGGATTCTGCGGCGGGAATTTGGACCTATTCAAACTTGTATTGCGGTAGTATATTTACGTAGCGTTCATGGAGATCCTGAAGCCAGCGCCACCTGGTCGACATTGTTTCCCACAGTCTTACACGCGAGGAGTAATCATGCAGCGAGAATCTGAAATCACATTGCCCCAGGTAAACCGAAGAGAATTTACGATGCAGCTTGCCTTGGCCGCAGGTGTTCTGGCCAGCGGCTCCGCCCGGTTGGCTCGTGCTGCGGTATCCTGGAATCAATTGCCGGTTTCGCCACTGGTCCATGCGGATCGTCGCGTGACATTTCTGTTTCAGGACGCCAAGGCAAAATCGGTTATTCTGGAAATGGGCGGAGTGTCGGCAGCCCCTCTGAAGAAAAATGCCAAGGGCATGTGGGCCGTTACTGTCGGGCCATTGGCACCGGAAATATATACATACGCGTTTTCCGTGGACGGTGCACGGGTGCTGGATCCGCTGAATCCCTGGGCGAAGCCGAACCTGTTTTATTCCGCCAGCATGGTTCTTATTCCCGGCAATCCGCCGTCGCTCTGGCAGGATTGCAACGTGCCGCACGGTGTGGTGCACCGGCATTTTTACCATTCTAAAATCGTCGGTGATAATCGCGATTATTACGTCTATACCCCGCCGGGATATGAGGGTGATAACGCGCAAAAATATCCGGTTCTTTATCTGCTGCACGGCTACAGCGATATGGCGGACGCCTGGACAAAAGTGGGAAGGGCCAATTTTATTCTCGATAATCTTATTGCGCAGGGAAAAGCCCGGAAAATGATTGTGGTCATGCCGCTGGGATACGGAGATTTGCGGGTTATTTCCCGCACCGGGCCGGGGTTAAATCAGAAGCAGTTGTATCAGAGTAATGTGAAAAAATTCCAGGCCACGCTGCTGACGGAAGTCATGCCGCGCATCGCGCGGCAATATCGGATTCAGACGCATCGTGAGCAGACCGCAATCGCCGGGTTATCCATGGGGGGCGGGGAATCTTTGTCGGTGGGGTTAAATAATCTCAATCGCTTCGCGTGGGTAATTGGCATGAGTTCATATCTCAATACCAGTGGCCCAGACTTTTCCAGTGTTTTC
>JAKAZF010000370.1 GCA_021826605.1 Planctomycetota bacterium
CTTGATCACCATGTGAACGGGCGGCCACGATACTTACCGTATATTAAAGGTATGACGGTAAACGTCAAAGGTGACACTTTTTTTCTGTCATATGGAAATTATTTGTACGATTGAAACACGTGTCATACGCGGCCCCCGGCCGGCGGATGTATTTCCTTGACATTTTACATGACACTTTTGATCGCAGAGCACATTTTCGTTTGGGGCGTTTATACTGCCCCGCCATGTTCATTGCTGTAACCAACTGGTTTTTGTTTATTGGTCGTTTTCACCCAGTGTTGGTGCATTTGCCCATCGGCATGATGGTATTGCTGACCATTCTGGAACTCATCGGCATTAAGCCAAGTCAGCGCGATGCGATGGCTAAGATGCGAACATTGATCGTACCGATTCTTGCCATCTGTGCGGTAATTGCAGCAACCTGCGGATGGCTGCTGGCGACTGGAGGTGACTACAACCCGACGCTGTTATTTTGGCACCGCTGGCTGGGGGTGACAGTAGCGGGCCTTTGCGTGGTGATGTTGGTTGAAGTCAGGTTCAACGTCGTTAAGACTTACTGGACGACGTTGGCCATCGCCCTAGTGGCAGTGGCAATTACCGGCCATTTAGGTGGCTCAATGACTTACGGCAGTAATTATTTAACCCAGTACGCGCCGCGTCCCATCAAAAGGCTTTTGGGGGTAGAGGGTTCGTCCACGACGGTGGCGCTTCCGAAGATATCGAATGTCGCCAGTGCCATCGTGTATCCGCAGATTATTCAGGCCATCTTCAATCAGAACTGTATCGCGTGCCACGGTGTCAATCGGCAAAAGGGAGGTTTGCGTCTGGATTCCTATCGGCTGTTGATGCGCGGCGCGCGTGGTAAACCGATGGTTATGCCGGGAAATGCGGCCCGTAGTATTTTAATCGAGCGTATCGAATTGCCGGTGGGAAAAAGTCACCGTATGCCGCCGAGTGGACACCGCCAATTAACAGGGGGCGAGAAGGCCATTCTGCGTTGGTGGGTTCAGAGCGGTGCAGTCGATCAGCAACCCCTCAATAAGAGCAACCCGCCCGCCCCGATAATGGCTGATATCCGCACGCTATTTGCCGTGGTTGCCACGCAGCAGCCCCTGTCAAGGATGAAAGTACAAACTTACATCGCGCAGTTGGTTCGGCAAACGGGAATGCGGATCAGCTTTTCCGGCAAACATTCCGTCATGCTGCGCTGCAATGCCAGAAAGAATGCACACTTTACAAATCAGCAATTAAGCTGGCTGCGACCCATCCGTTTAAACATCGTGAGTCTGAATTTAGACTCGACCAGTGTGACGAACTCGGCCGTGGCATTAATAAACCAAATGGTTAACCTTAAATCTTTGCATCTGCGCGATACGCCAATTGATGCAAAAGGATTGTCGTTAATCAATCAGCTTAACAACTTGAAATATCTAAGCGTGCCGACCCACAAAATTACGGCAGCGGTGATCGAGGCGCTCAAGGAACGAAATTTCACTCCCCACCTGGTTGTAACCGGCGATGGGGGGATAAATGATCTGCCCAGCTTTTAGATTTTTGCAACAATACTGACACCTTGACGTTCTTCGACTGCGAGGTTGGGTAGTGTATGCCAAACTTTGGCTCTGCCATTTACGATTTTAAGGAATTGCTGAAATGTCGAATCGAGGTTTAAGCAAAAATATAGCCTGGTGCGTTGCGGTGACCCTGTCGGCAGGCGCTCTGACCAGCGTTGGATGGGTGAAGGCCGTTGGCGGCCAGACGACCGAAGCGACCGTCACCTACAAGGGCGGCCCGACGGCTATGGTCGCAAGAAGCGATAATCAGATAAGTCTCGCGGGATCAATGAATGTTTATTCACATTTAATTCAGCCCATATTTGTTCAAAACTGCATCATGTGCCATGGGGTGAATCGGCAAAAGGGCCATCTACGACTCGATTCTTATCGCTATGTGATGTACGGTAAATTTGGGCATAAGGTGGTAATCCCGCGCGCCCCCGATCATAGCATTTTGATGCGGCGCGTTTTACTGCCGGTGTGGAATCATCATCGTATGCCGCCGCACGGCCATGCGGGTTTGGCTAAATCTCAAATCGCCCTTTTGCATTGGTGGATTCAAACCGGGGCCAGCGATACGGGCACACTTGCCTCGCTTCATGCGGACAGTGCTATTGACCCTGCGGCGCGGGAGACCATTCACATTTTGAACCGTGTCATGCCGCAACCAATTGCCAAGATTAAGGATGAAATTCGCCAGCTTGAAAATAAGACGGGCGTCACGATCCGTATCTTACGAGCCGGACTGCCTTGGATATCGTGCGATGCGTCGCGCAATTCAAAATTTGACAACCGGGACCTGCGTCGGCTCGCACACATAGCGAGCAACATCGTCGTGCTCAATCTTGGAGGCACCAAGGTAACCGATGGCGGATTGGCCACAGTCAGCCGGATGGTGAATTTGATGTATCTGCATCTCGAGCACACCGCCATCACCAACGCCGGTCTCGACGGGGTGAACCACATGGGGCACCTGCATTATCTCAATGTCACCGGAACCCACGTCACCGCCGCGGGTGTCAATGGGTTTAAGCGGCGTAATCATCTGTGGCGGTTATGGGTCGTCGGTGCCCGGTAGCGGCCGGCGACCATTTCGCAGGCGTGAACCAGACATATATCGGCGTGTCAGGCAGCGTGTATACCCTGCCGAATCAGGAACGCCGCATAGTCTTCCGGTGTGTCAATTCCATGATGGGCCTGGGGGCTGTCATGAACAATGATTTTGGCCCCCATGTATAAGGCCCGCAGTTGTTCAAGTTTTTCAATTTTTTCCAGTTCGCACGGTTCAGTTTGACTTAAAGTGAGCAGAAACTCACGGCGATAGGCGTAAATGCCGAGATGTTTGCGGTAAAGGCCGCCAAGCAAAAGGCCCGGGGCACCCTGCAGGACGCCATCGCGGTCGTACGGTATCACGCTGCGTGAAAAATACATGGCAAATCGGCGTTGGTCCACCACCACTTTAACCACATTGGCGCGATGCACTTCCTGCGAATCATCAAACGGTGCCGCGGCCGTAGCCATCGGCACATCGGTGTTTTCAAGTATCCGAAACAGGCTGTCGATAAGCCCGGGATCGACCTCCGGCTCGTCGCCCTGAAGATTAACGATGTAATTATAGTTTTCGTATTCGGCCATGCGAGCCACTTCGGCGATGCGATCGGTGCCGGACTGATGTGCTGATGAAGTCATCACAGCGCTGCCGCCGAAACTTTTGACGGCCTTCATGATTCGCAGGTCGTCGGTGGCAACCACAACAGCATGGGCGCGGGTGGCTGAAACCGCCCGTTCATAGACATGTTCGACGAGATATTTTCCCGATTGTCTTAAAAGTGCCTTACCGGGCAAGCGGGTCGATTCATACCGTGCGGGAATAACGATTAAATTAGACACAAACACTCCATCTATGCCACCAGCATCAAAGTGCACACCTCAAAGAGCAAATTCTAGCCATGCGAGACGCCCTGCGTCAGGTGCGCACGATGCAACTGCTCGTACGCCGCCTCCAGAGCCTGCGGAATTACCCTTACCTGCCCTACTGTTGTCATGAAGTTGATATCCCCATTCCATCGTGGAACGATGTGCATGTGGATATGCCCCGGCAACCCCGCACCAGCGCAGCGGCCTATGTTGAATCCGATATTAAACCCTTGAGGATTCATCGCCAACTCCAGCAGTCGCTGTCCGTAAAGGGCCAGTTCCAGCATGACGGCACGATGATCAGATGACAGGTCCCCAAGCTGGGCGACATGGGCGTAGGGCGCAACAAGCAGATGCCCATTCACATAAGGATATCGATTCAGCATAAGCAGTGCTGATTCGGCACGTGCGACAACCAGATGGCGCTGGTCATTTTCGGGTTCGCGGGCCGCATCGCATAAAAAACATCCGGGCTTGTCGGCCGTGACACTTTTGATGTATTCCAGTCGCCATGGGGCCCAAATGGACGCTGTCATAAAAATCTCCACACGCCGCGGCCTCTTTAGGCTAAAATCACCCTCGACGCCGAGCTTGATTTTCGGCCAGGACGCCACGATTGAAAAGGACTTCCACTCATGCCTGAAAGCCCCAACATTCTGCCGACGACCTCACAAGCGAAACCATGCG
>JAKAZF010000371.1 GCA_021826605.1 Planctomycetota bacterium
CGCCGTGGTCATCCAAGCCCCCCATCCCCGTGGCACTGCCGAGGTATGCCTATGTGATCCTGCATAGATAATTGATTCCGTTTTACAGTTTGGGTCATCATTCGTGCGCGATTGACGGGCTGCGGCCTTCCGGCTTGGACACACGTCGGCATCATGGTGCAACCTTTATTTTGCCGGCCAGTAATTCCTGTCTGGCGCGGGCCACGGCTTTTTGCATCGTCGGGGTAATAACCGATCCAATAAGCTTGGGGTTTAACACCACAACGCACACGCCATTTTGCAGGTTTTCCGGTGCCACGCCGGGCTTAAACGTTCCGCGCTTCACCTGTACAGCGACACGCAGAAAGGCCCGATCCAGCCGGATCACCGCACTGGCGGGAGTATACGAGGCGCAGGTGCGATTGTTATTCTGATTGCTGTTGGACCCGAACACGTAGACCGGACCATGGCCCAATGTGTTGGCTTGCGCAACGGCCTCAAATACGCCACGGCTGGCGGCATCAACATTTTGATAAATCACATCAATGCCCTGCTGGATAAACGCCTGGGCCTGACTTTTAGACAATGCCGGCTGATCCCAACTGGTGTAAGCAGCGGCGACTTTAATGGTACGATTGACACTCTTAGCCCCCGCCGCGAATCCACGGTAGCACGCCACGACTGACGGAATGGCTTCGCCACCGATAAAACCGATTTTTCCGGTTTTGCTTAACATGGCAGCTAATATTCCCAGTTGATACGAAGGCTGCGCGAGATCAAAATTCAGCGTCAGTACCCCAGGCTTGGTGGTGTCAGCCCCGCTGACGGCAAATTTTGTTTCATGGGCGGTTGCCGCAACTTGGGCAGCCGGAATGAGAAACTCATAACCATGCCCAATAATGAGATTGTATCCCCGCATGGCGTACGACCGCATAACATCCACAGCGCGAACGGGGGAAATATGTTCCAGAATTGAAATATGGGCGTGGAGTTTCTTCTTCACCATGAGAATCGCATTTTTCCCTTCCTGATTCCATCCGCCATCGGTCACGCTGCCGGAACAAATAAAGGCGATGCGTAACGGCCCTTTGATTGCAGCGGCCCTGATTCCTGCAGCGCCGGAGAACATCAACATACAAAACGCCAGCATTGCCGCCGGCCCGTATACGGGACGTAGAGAGCTTTTTTTCATCATCGATTCTCCAAAAACGCGCCGCAGCAGACAGTAAGCCCAAATGATAACCGGTAACTGCGGCAACTACGTCCCGGCCATTGCTGGGACCGGCTCGTTGGAGCATTATGAACTCTCTAAACGCAAAAAGCCATGGCAACCCCTGATCAGCGCAGGCCGGCGGAAAGACATGCGGATCAAAGAGACACAGGTAAGGTCGCGGACGGCCAAAGCCGCCTGTGTTTCGCGGGGCACACGCATATTCCTTGACGGCGAACGTGCCGGCACTATGATTGGTATTAGCTGCGGGCAAAGTATTGGAAATGGTGACAGGTGTGCTATGACACAACGCGGCGATGCACTCATTCATGTTCACAACGCCCTGTATGAGGTTGTCTGGCAGAACTAGCTGGTTAAGCGGATGACCCGCACTTTATAAGCGAAATACGTCAATGCCACAGCATCCTGAAAAAGTTTCCGGAAAAAGTGCCGCACGGGCCACGCACGCGGTGATAAAAGCTCATCAACCGCCCCTGATTTTGACTGTCAACGCGGGGTCTTCCAGCATCAAGTTTGCGATGTTTGAAAAGGGTAGGGAACTGCGACGCACGATGCGCGGAAACATTGATCGTATTGGCGGACGGGGCACACGGTTTACAACCCATGATTCACAGGGTCGGCAGCAGATCAGCCGCGATATCGATACTGCAGATCATGGCTCTGCGGCGGAATTTCTGCTGAATTTTATCGGTGAACAAAAAGAATTTTCCGCGGTGCGGGCAATCGGGCACCGCGTGGTGCATGGCATGAGCTATTCGAAACCGGAGCGCATCACTGCCGCGCTCTTGGCCGAACTACGGCGCATTGCCGTGTATGATCCCGATCATTTGCCGGGTGAAATTCAACTTATCCGGAACTTCCGCCAAAAGCATCCGAAACTTCCCCAGGTTGCCTGCTTTGACACGGCGTTTCACCGCAACATGCCGATGATCGCGCAAGTGTTACCCATCCCCCGGCGTTATGCGCATGAGGGCTTGCGCCGCTATGGTTTTCATGGATTATCTTATGCGTTTCTGATGGAAGAACTGGAGCGACTGGGAGACCGGGCCGCTGAAAAAGGCCGCGTGATTCTTGCGCACTTGGGAAATGGCGCCAGTTTGGCGGCCGTGCGCGACGGGAAAAGCCTCGACACCAGCATGGGCTTTACGCCCGCCGCCGGATTGATGATGAGTACCCGCTGCGGAGATTTAGACCCGGGAGTTTTCAGTTACCTGTCGCGCACGCAGGGCATGACGGCAGGCCAATTTCAGAATATGGTGAATCATCAATCCGGACTGCTGGGCGTTTCATCCGTAACCTCTGATGTGCGTGATCTGCTGGCGAGACAAGCGACCGACAAACATTGCGCCCTGGCCGTTGAAATGTTCTGCTATCAAGTCCGAAAGTGGATTGGTTCTTTTGCGGCGGCATTAGGCGGCGTGGATACAATGGTGTTTGCCGGCGGCATTGGCGAAAACGCACCGGTGATCCGCCGAAGCATCTGCCGCGACCTGGCATTCCTGGGTATCCGGCTAAACTCTGCCGCCAACGCCCGAAACGCCCCACTGATCTCAGTGCCGGGGGCGGCGGTTACCGTACGCGTCATACATACCGACGAAGAACTGATGATCGCCCGGTCGGTTGTCCGTGCTCTAGTTTACTTAAAATAAAAATGAAAGGAAGGTAACGTATGGCCACGACAACACTGACGAAGGAAATGCTCGCCAAACTCGATGCCTACTGGCGGGCGGGCAATTATCTCTCCGTGGGACAGATTTATCTTTATGATAATGCGTTGTTAAAGAAGCCGTTGAAACTCGAACACGTTAAACCGATGTTGCTGGGCCATTGGGGCACCACGCCCGGACAGAACTTTATTTACACGCACTTGAACCGGGTGATCAACAAATACGATCTGGACATGATCTATCTTTCCGGCCCGGGCCACGGCGGCCCGGCGGTCGTGGGAAATGTATATCTGGAAGGGACTTACAGCGAGATCTACCCAAATATCAGTCAGGATGAGACGGGGATGAAAAAACTTTTCAAGCAGTTTTCATTCCCCGGTGGAATTCCCAGCCACGCGGCACCCGAAACGCCGGGATCCATCCATGAGGGCGGCGAATTGGGCTATAGCATCAGCCATGCCTTTGGCGCGGTGTTTGATAATCCGGATCTGATTGCCGCGTGTGTGGTGGGTGACGGCGAAGCGGAAACCGGTCCTTTGGCGACAAGCTGGCATTCCAATAAATTTCTCAATGCCAGGACCGATGGAGCCGTGTTGCCGATTCTGCATCTGAATGGGTACAAGATTTCCAACCCCACGGTATTGGCCCGCATTGAACCCGATGAATTGGAACAATTATTGCGCGGTTACGGATGGGATCCGCGTTTTGTTGAAGGGCATGAGCCGGCGCTTATGCACGAAGCGATGGCGACGGCGCTTGATGCGGCAATAGAACGCATCTGTCAAATTCAGCAGGAAGCCCGCACGCAGGACAATACGATGCGCCCGCGCTGGCCGATGATTGTTCTGCGGTCTCCCAAAGGCTGGACCGGGCCGCGCGTCATTGACGGCGTGCCGGTAGAAGGGACGTTCCGCGCGCATCAGGTGCCGTTGTCTGATCCGGCCAAAAATCCCGAACATCTCAAGATGCTTGAAGCGTGGATGAAAAGCTACCATCCGGAAGAACTTTTTGATGATCAAGGCCGCCTCAAGCCGGAAATAGCGGATCTGGCACCCAAGGGAAAGCGGCGTATGGGGGCGAACCGTCATGCCAATGGCGGCAAGCTGCTGCGGGACTTGCGGATGCCGGACTTCCGCGACTATGCGGTGGCCGTAAGCCAACCCGGCATCATGGGCATTGGGGACACGCATGTATTAGGGCCTTTTCTGCGTGATGTAGCAAAACTTAATGGCGGGCCGCGAAATTTTAGACTCT
>JAKAZF010000372.1 GCA_021826605.1 Planctomycetota bacterium
TTTATCCGCACGGGGCATTGCCTGGAAATATTGCCTGGAAATATTGCCACACCCGTTGCCCGACAGACCCTCCGTGATTCCCTCCGTGATTCCTTGCTTTTTATTGAGTTTGCTTGTAACTTCGCCACGTCGCCACGCCCCAGTTTAAACCTTCCTTGGAGCACCGCCGATGCCGGATACCGAACGAAATCATACCAACCTCGCCTGTAGCCAATCAACCCAGGCCGCGAAATGTCCTCAATCGGATTCCTCGCAAGGGGACTCTCGGCATAACCGAAGGACCTTTCTTAAAACGCTGACTGTTGCGACTGCCGTTTACAGCGCAACGCAAGCTGTCGGCGGTATCGACGCCGCCGATCGGAGGGGGTCTCCAGCGCTGCCCTTGATCAATGGGAGCATTGCGGTGGGCGCAATCAAGCGCTTAGCGCACGGTGTGGAAATAACGCTGGCGACGGGAACACTTCGCTTAATAGTTTATTCTTCGCACGTGATACGGATATACATGTCTCCGCGCGGTGATCCGCAGGCAGATCATAAAAGCATGGCGGTGATAAAACAACCGGTGACAACAGCCTGGCATCTGCACGAAACTCCGGAATATATTGCACTTTCCACAGCCGTGGTGACCGCCCATGTGGACCGGAAAACCAGTGCCGTGACATTTTCCGATTCTGCCGGGCGAAAGCTTCTTTCCGAGGTTGCCACCGGCGGGAAGTTTATGACGCCGTCAAAGTTTAAAGACGTTGAGACCTTCCGCGTGCGGCAGGAATTTGATTTACCTGCCGATGAAGCGCTTTACGGCCTGGGCCAGCATCAACAGGGCGTTATGAATTACCACGGAACGGTTGTCCGCCTGGAACAATCCAATCGGCATATAGCGGTACCCGTGCTGCTGTCGAATTACGGCTACGGGATATTCTGGGATAATCCGGCAATAACCGAAGTCAACGCCGGCACTGCGGCGGTGGAATCAATTCCTCCGGAAAATCTGATCGATGAACACGGGCGCAGCGGTGCATTAACGGCATACTATTTTTCCGGCACCGACTTTCGCAACCTCGTGGCGACCGGCCTGGACCCCCACCTGATGCTCAACTGGCAGTCTGAGGCTGCCGAAGCAATAGCCGCCGGTAAATCGCCCAAGCCGTTTTCCGTCCGCTGGAAAGGGCGAATTCGAGCGGCGGCCACCGGTACCTATACCTTCTCCGCCACGATCAACGGGGATTTCGAGCTGCAGCTTGATCATCAGGTAATCCTCACGCGGTTGGATGGGCATCCTAATACTACGCTTACCGGCAAGATTCATCTTCAGGCCGGCCGAGAATATGACCTGGACATGCACTACGTGCATCACGCCGAACGCACGCAGATGGCACTGAAATGGCAGTTGCCGGCAACGGCCCAGCAGGCCCGGACGCTAAGTTGGTCATCGGAGGTGGGCGATTGCATAGATTATTATTTTATCTACGGCCCGACGGCAGATAACACCATCGCGGCCTGGCGAGCGATCAGCGGAGAGGTGCCCATGCTGGGAAAATGGGTTTGGGGATACTGGCAAAGCAAATGTATGTACAGCAGTCAGGCGCAAATTCTCGGCGTGGCTGCGGAATACCGCTCCATGAATATACCCATCGATGCGGTAGTTCAAGATCTGTTTTACTGGCAGCCCGCGCCGTGGGGTTCCAATAAATTCGATCCGCTGCGCTATCCGGCCCCGGCCGATATGATATCCGAGTTACATCGGGAAAATATTCATCTGATGATCAGCGTCTGGGCGCAGTTCGCCCCGGGATCGGCCAACTATCGGCAACTGGAACAAGCCGGCGTCCTTTACACCTCGCACTGCAAAGACCGCTATTACGATGCGTTTAATCCGCGGGCGCGCCGACTTTACTGGAACGAACTTAAAACTCAGTTGTTGCCTCTGGGAGTAGATGCCTGGTGGCTGGACGCGTCCGAACCGCAACTCTGCAATAACTGGGGAGAATTTGCTGATATTAAAACGAATGCAGGATATGGCGCGTTTGTTTATAACGCCTACCCGCTGATGCACACCACCGCCGTATATCAGGGCCAGCGTGAGGCCACCTCCAGTAAACGGGTGATGATTCTCACGCGGTCCGCCTGGGCCGGGCAACAGCGTAACAGCACGGTTGTCTGGTCAGGTGATATTCCCGGCACCTGGCAGGTGCTTAGAGAGCAAATCCCCGCAGGCATTAATTTTTCCCTTAGCGGCCTACCTTACTGGAACACCGACATCGGCGGCTTTTTCAGCGGCGATCCGCAGGATCCTTCCTACTGTGAACTGTTTATACGATGGTTTCAGTTTGGTGCCTTCTGCCCGATGTTTCGCGTACACGGAACCAACTACGCCAAGGAGATGTGGCGGTTTGGTCCGGCAACCATGACCATTCTTGAAAAGTTTAATCACGTGCGCTATCGCCTGCTGCCCTACATTTACAGCGTGGCCTGGATGGTCACGAATCAGGGGTATAGCATGTTGCGCGGCTTGGTTATGGACTTCCCAACGGATCGTCCCGTGCTGGATATTCCCGATCAATTTATGTTTGGTCCGGCCATCATGGCCAGCCCTGTCCTGCAGCCCCACGCCACGTCCCGTAGCGTTTATTTGCCGGCCCCTACGCGCTGGTACGACTTCTGGACTGGGGAACAGCACAGCGGAGGGGCGTCGATGAACACACCGGCGGCACTTGATTGCATGCCGTTGCACGTTCGAGCCGGAAGCATTTTGCCGCTTGGCCCGGTGGTGCAGTACGCGGCACTGCCGGCAGACCCCTTGGAAATTCGCGTGTATCCCGGAGCGGATGGCACATTTACTTTGTACGAAGATGAAAATGACAATTACAATTATGAGCGCGGCGTATATTCGCAGATTGCCTTTACCTGGGATGATCACAACCGCACTTTTTCCATCAGCCCGCGCCAGGGACAATTCCCCGGCATGATGATGCGTCGCACGTTCCATATTGTGCTGGTCCGCCCGGGCCAGGGAAATGGTGTAACAGCCGCGCCCCATCCGGATCATATTATTCACTACACCGGTGCCGCAGTGGTAGTGAAAATTTAACGGTAACGCCGGACTTTTTTTCGGTTCAGGCTCGTGCGGAAAATTGCACACTATTTAGTGTTGGCGCGGTACCACGCAATGGTTTTCGCCAAGCCATCTTCCAGTGCGGTCTGAGCCGAAAAGCCGAATAACTTTTTGGCCAGGGTGGTATCGAGGCAGCGCCGGGGCTGGCCGTCGGGCTTGGAAGGATCCCAGCGGATTTCACCCTTGAATCCACAGAGCTTGCCGATCAATTCCGTCAGGGCGCGGATGGTGATTTCCCGACCCGCGCCCAGATTCACCGGTTCAGGAGCATCATATTTCTGCATGGCTGCGACAATTCCCTCAGCGCAGTCTTCCACATATAGAAATTCACGCGATGCCTGCCCAGTACCCCATGCCGTAATAAAGGCACTGTCGGCCCGCTGGGCTTCAACAAATTTCCGGATCAACGCCGGAATCACGTGCGACGATTGCAAATCAAAATTATCGCCCGGACCATATAAATTCACCGGCAAAAGATAAATGGCGTTCAGGCCATACTGTTGACGATACGCCTGGCACATGGTCAGCAGCGCTTTTTTGGCAATGCCGTAGGGAGCATTGGTTTCTTCGGGGAAGCCGTTCCACAAATCACTTTCCTTAAAAGGAACAGGCGTGAATTTGGGATAAGCGCAAATGGTCCCTACCTGCACAAACTTTTTTACACCCTGAATCCGGGCCGCTTCCATCAGATGCAAGCCCATGGCCATATTAGCGTAAAAATACCGTCCGGGGTTTTCCCGGTTCGCCCCGATTCCGCCCACCTGGGCCGCCAGGTGCAAAATAACATCGGGCTTCAGCCGCGACACCATCTCCTCCGCGGCCTCCTGCCGGGTCAGATCACAGTCCTTGCTTCGCAATATATGTATATCCGTTGGAGCCACGCCGGCGGCTGTCAGTTTGCGGGTAATGCACTGTCCCAAAAATCCTGCTCCACCGGTAATTAAATATCGCATGAACGCCGTTCTCCGCACGCCTTACTTCCAATATTCGTCTGACACACACATCAGAAGCGAACCA
>JAKAZF010000373.1 GCA_021826605.1 Planctomycetota bacterium
GAATCGTTGATGCTCGCCATGATTTTCATCAACTCCGCGTATTGGGTTTTGGCTTTGGCGTTGACCCTCGCCTGGGCGTGGTTTTGCACGTGGGTGGGACGCGATGGTCCTAACCTGCATCAGCAGCGGGAATTTTTCTGGAATTGGGTGGTGGTGGCGGCGCTGGCGCTGGTGCTGCTTTTTTGGGTGTTGATACCGAATTTTTGGCTTGCTTTGCTGGTGAATCTGGCGGTCATGGCCGGCGTTGTCGCTTGGTACTGGCATGTGCGGGTGGCGGAGCTGGGTCCTAACGGGCACCTCTTGGCGGCGGTGTTTGCTTCCTTGGGGCGCGTGGCGGAAAGCCGCCAGATCAAAAAATCCGCTGAACAACTTATTTTAGAATACATCACCGACGGTGGCGCTCCCCAACGGCTGCCGGCCACGGAGGACCCACTCTACGCAGGCGTGGTGCTGGCCGATCAATTGCTGGTTCAGGCCATGGAATCGCGAGCCCAACTGATTGAGCTTTCTCCGTCTTCACAGGCCTACGAGCTTAGGTTTTCGGTGGATGGAGTGGTCTTTCCGCAGCCGGCCATGCAGCGCAGTGCGGCCGAGCCGATTATTCAGGGGGTGAAAAGGATGGCCGGGCTTTCGCTGGATGAACGCCGTCGGCCACAAAAAGGTGGAATCATTGTACGTGATGGTGCCGGACAGCGAACTGTCTGGACTGTGGAAACCAGCGGTACCACGGCGGGTGAAAAGGTCTACCTGCAGGCCGGTGCAAGCCAAAGCTGGCGGCTGGCGCTTTCGGAACTTGGCATGACCGCTGAACAGTTGGGGATGGTCAAAGAGCTTGCGGCGCTACCTGCGGGTGTGGTGCTGGTTGCGTCACCAGGGCACATGGGACGTACCACCTTGCTTTATTCCCTGTTAACGACGCACGATGCGTATACCAATAGCATTCAAACCGTGGAAGTGAATCCGCGTTGTGAATTTGAATCGGTCACGGTGAACAAGATTGATCCCCAAAATCCGGAATCGAATGTTGCCAAAACACTTTCCAATCTGCTGCTTAAAGATCCCAACGTATTGCTGTTGGGCTTATGCACGGACGCCCCGTCGGCGGATGGGATTGCCAGGTTTGGCCAGGATCACAAAGCCTACGTGGGTTTGCTGGCCGGCGATTCTCTGGCCGCCCTGGATCAATGGCGGAAATTGGTGGGCAATTCTGAGGTGACGGCACAATCGCTCCGGGCGGTCATTGCCTCGCGGCTGGTGCGTGTTTTGTGTCCGGCGTGCAAAACTGCATACACTCCGGATGCCGACACGCTGGCCCGGCTCAATTTGCCCCTGGGTCGTGAAATTAAGGCGTTTAAGGCCAATACACAGCCGATGGTGGACACAAAAGGTAACCCGGTTAAGTGCGGCGAATGTGGCGGTATCGGCTATAAGGGGCGCACCGGAATCTATGAAATTCTGGTCATCAACGATGATATCCGTAAAGCCTTAACCTCTAACAAAACCATCGATGAAATCCGCACCCTGGCCCGAAAAAATCATCTGATGCTGCTGGTGGAACACGGCATTCGTAAATTTGCGGCGGGAGTAACGTCCATCCAGGAAGTGCTGCGGGTCTGTTCGCCGGAAAAGGCAACCCGCGGATCAGCGGCACCGGCGCAGCCGCAGCGGTCGTCATAACCTCGGCCGGCCGGCGCTCGCCGCCGGGGCCACGGGAGTACCCATGATTCTGGACCTGATTGTTTTACTGTTTGTTCTGCTGCTGACCTTGTACACGGGCACACAAGGTGCTTTTTCGGCGTTGTGCCTGCTGATGGCGTCCCTTTTTGCCTCGTTTCTGGCGATGGGATTGTATCAATGGGCCGCAGCTCCCATCATGTCTCGCCAGCCGGATTACGCCTATGGTGTTGCATTTCTGCTGCTGTTTATGATCGCCTTTTTGGCGATACGTGAATTGGCTGATCGACTGATTCGGTTTGATATGGTCCTGCCGGTATGGCCTAACCGCGTCGTCGGCGGGTTGGCCGGTTTTTTTGCGGCCATGGTCATCATCGGCACCACGCTTATCGGCATTGAAATGATGCCGCTGCCGACCTCTATTCTGGGTTACAGTCGCTATCCGGATGGAATGAATCATTCCGCCACAGATATCTGGTTGGATCCGGACGGCTTTGTGACGACGATATGGAACAACGTCGGTGGCGCGTCCATGGGTGGCCCGAGCGTGTTTGCCAGCATCAATCCCGATTTTCCTCGGCAGTTGTATGGATATCGCCACGGCGTGTTTTATGGAACTTGGAACACGCTGCCACCGAATTTGCTTAAGGTTATTGCCATGGGTTCGCTGCATGCAGATCTCCTTACGACGCTGAAAATTCCATCACCCGGACAGCGCCACAAAATATTGCTGGTTCAAACACGGGTGCGACGGGGAGCCACAGAACCGGATGTGAGCGCCAATAGTGCCGATGGCGAAAATTACCTTTTTTTAACCCCCACGCAGGTGCGGCTGGTGACCAGTGGCGGCCACCAATACTATCCCGTCGGCTATTTGAAATTCGGCGAAATTTATTCCCCATTGCACCTGAATACGCCCATTGTGGATGATTATCGCATCGTCGATGGCCACCACACCGTTTACCAGGATTGGATATTCAAAGTGGCTTCGGATGAACGGCCGGTGATTTTTGAAATGAAAGGTACCGCCCGCGTGGCTTTGCGCAAAATTGGCAAGAAAATTCGAACCTTGGCGGTGCAGGATTATCCGCAGCGACCTTACGAGAAGGCAACTTTGGCGATTTCGGTCCGGTCCTCCGGGATGCCTGGCCCTTATGAAGTGATGATTGTTCCGGCGGGTGTTAAAATGCTGGACCTGCAAAATGAGGTTCATGCGGCGTATAGCCGCCTGCATCACCTGTACAATGTTATTTTTAATAACCGCACTGGAGCATGGGCCGGGGCAATGACTAAAATACAAGGTACGCCGAATACAAATTCGGTGCAGCAGTATTATAATCAGAGCATCATCGCGAACAGTGAGCCTATTTCACACAGTTTTGACTGGCCGCAAATTGTTTCGCTGCTGCTGAGTTCCCAGATAGGCCATAATACCGCGCAGTGTCTCCAAAATGTCGGGGCCTACTTTACCGGCAGCATTCTTCCAGTTCTGAGGAATAAGAAGGTGGATTTCGTCAACACCAACGTGCATGGGGCTATCCCAAACCCCATTCATATCGCACCGTCGGCTTATACCGTGGTAGCTTGGCGTATTAAGGGCAGAGCGCTGCGAATCTGGATGGCGGATGTCACCGTTGCCCCCGCCAAGGCGCAAAGCCTGACGCTTAACGGATCAGCTCTGGTGGCCTCGTATTCGCGCTGATCTCGCTTTGCTTCAGCTTGAATTCCAGTATGTTTACCTTCTATAACTAAAGTGGGCGAACGTTATCCAACCGGCCGCGTTGGTTTATGGGTTGAAACGATTTTCGCCCTTTTTGAAAGGGTTCCATCATGGCGTTTACACTTCCCAATTTGCCTTACGATTTTGCCGCTCTGGAGCCGGTTATTGATGCTAAAACCATGCAAATTCACCATGACGGGCATCATGGCGCCTATGTCAAAAATCTCAATGCCGCTATCGTCGGCAAGGAGAACTTGGAATCCAAAACCGCAGAGGCACTGATCCGTGATCTGGCCGCAGTGCCGGAAGATATCCGCACAGCCGTACGCAACAATGGCGGCGGCCATGTGAACCACAGTATGTTCTGGGAGATTTTAGCGCCCAAAGATCACGGCGGCGGTGGCGAACCAAGTGGGGCTTTGGCTGCTGCTATCACCAGCGATTTCGGTTCCCTGGCCGATTTCAAGGCAAAATTCACCGATGCCGCCGCGAAGCGTTTTGGCTCCGGCTGGGCCTGGCTGGTGGTCAAAGACGGCAAGTTGGCCATCGGTTCCACCGCCAACCAGGACAATCCGCTGATGGGCGAAATTGCGGGTTTTTCCGGTAAACCTGTGCTGGGCTTGGATGTGTGGGAACACGCCTATTATCTAAAATATCAAAACCGTCGACCGGAATATCTGGCGGCTTGGTGGCAAGTCATAAACTGGAAAAAAGTCGGGGAAATTTAC
>JAKAZF010000374.1 GCA_021826605.1 Planctomycetota bacterium
ACTCCATTTCATAAAACGGCTACATTTTGGCAGATATTGTCCTTGCCGGATTTGGATGACTATTTTATAGTCCGCATAAGTCCCGCATTTTACTGGGGATGGATTGGTGCAACCGTTTTATCGGCGGCGTACCTCTGGAGACCACAATATGGCGCAACGTTTGGGGTTGGTATTCCTGATATGTCTTGGATTCCTGGGGATAGCGCGGGTGTCGGCGGCACCGGTGCCGTCGCGCTTTTTTCTGAAAAGCGGCGATCGCGTCTGCTTTTATGGTGACAGCATCACCGATCAGCGATTCTATTGCGCCGAGATTGAAACGTATGTGCATACGAGATTTCCAAAGCTGCACGTGCGCTTTATTGATTCCGGCGTCGGCGGTGACAGCGTGCGCGGCGGATGGGCTGGCCCCATCAATCTGCGGCTCAAGCGTGATGTATTTGCGTTCAAACCTAATGTCGTCACGATTATGCTGGGCATGAATGACGGGGCGTATAAGCCGTTTAATGAGAAAATTTTCAACATCTATAAAAGCGGGTATGAGCACATTATCCGCGAATTGAAGCGGCACTTGCCGGGCGTGCGGATTGTTCTGCTGGGAACAACGCCCTATGACGATATTACACGTAAGCCGAACTTTCCCGGTGACCACGGAAAATGATCCTGCCGCCGCCAAAGCGGTCGCAAAAATCGTTTGTGCCGTTTACACTTTGGAGACGGTTATTGTGGCACGTGAATATACCGCCAATCAGCCGCGGCAACATCAATACGAACTTGTCGACGTGCCTTGAGCTTATCCGGTGCGGAGGCGATAAAGCCCCGCGCGGTACGCGGAGGTCTTCGCGTTCAATCCGCGATACAACGTGTGTGTTGTTGACGATTCGGCAAAACTTGTAAAACTCAATGACATGAACTCGGGGCCACTGCCTGATGAAAACAAAAACAAATATCCGCGGGCTAACGACTTCCAGTATTCCGCTGCCCTTGCCGTTGGCGTTGCCCACGCATCTTGTGAAAGCTCCCGCAAGGCGCATTTTACTGCTGATGGGGTGGTACTCAATTGCCATTCATCGCGGTGTGGCGCGATACGCCAAACAGGCGGGATGGGCCTTGGATTCGGCTTCCGTGCGCAACGCGAATGCCGCCCCGGTTTGGGAACCTGATGGCGTGATCGCCATGCTGGGTCCTAACGCGGAAATTGCCGCTCTGGTGGCATCGTTCAAGCTTCCAACCATTCACATCGGTTATCAGAATGTATCTCCGGCACCGCGTGTGGCCAATGATAATAAGGCGATTGCCGAGTTGGCGGTGCGGCATTTTGTCGAGCGTGGTTTCCAACACCTTGCATTTTATTTCAAGGATGTGAGTAAATGTGAACTGGAGCGTAAAGAATGTTTCCAAGCCGCATGTAAAACCGCCGGGCGGACTTTTCATCTTATCGATGCCCGCTCCGGGTTGCCGAAAGATTGTCCGCCCGCAGCTATATTTGCCGCGTTGCGTCAATATCTGGTTGCATTGCCCAAGCCATTAGGGGTGACTGCGGAAAATGATGATCTGGCGGCAGAAGTTATTTTTGCCAGCCAGGAAGAGCGACTGCTGGTGCCGGAGCAGGTGGCCGTCCTGGGTGTGATGAATGACGAGTTGCGGTGCAACTTTACCACGGTTCCATTATCCAGTATTGATGACAATGCGGAAGGTATGGGATTTACCGCCGCCGAATTGCTGGATCAGTTGATGTCCGGAAAAAAAATCCCGCTCGGCCCCGCGCTGGTGCCGCCGATCGGGGTTGTGACCCGGCAAAGCACGGATATTCTGGCCATTGAAAATACGGATGTGGCCATGGCTCTGAAAATCATCTGGACGCGCTATCGCGAGCCGATCAATGTGGAGGAAGTGTCGATGGGTGTCCCCATTTCCTATCGGCGGCTGCATGATCTGTTTCAGAAATATGTCGGCCGGAGCATGTCGGAGGAGATTGCCCGGTTGCGCGTGGAATATGCCGCCCGGCAGTTGGTGGGGACGGATAAAAAAGTCCATTCCATAGCCGTCGAATCAGGCTTTCCGGACGCCAATCGGATGGTCAAGGTATTCCGACGGATCAAAGGCCTTACGCCGGGGCAGTTCCGGGCGTTCAGCCGCGGTCGTACCGGCACGTGATGCCCTTCATAAAACGTCTAGATGTTGGCATAAAAAGGCGTTGTCCGATTTGAGGTTTACGAATAGCATCTGTAATGGTAGATGGTGACCTAGCAGTGCGTTAGGATTGAAAAAGAAATTTCGACGATGAATGTTCAATTAACAGTGAAAGGATTAACGCTTTCAGAACGGCGGATGAACCATTCGAATCGCCCGACGGGTTATTTGTGAATCGTGGTCGTTTGCAACGGTAGTAGCGGCCGCTTAAGCAAGGAAAGTCGGTTATGTCGGAATTCTTGACACGCGATCTGCATTGCGAAGGGTGGCTGAAGTAACGCGATTTTGTCAGTGTGCGATTGAATTTCGATAGAATGGATCTCCCAAGCGGCTTGGGAGCCTGTGCGATGAAGGGTTCTTCATCCATCAAGAGTTGTTTGATTGAAGAAGGGGCTGTTAATGCCAACACGACGTGAGGTTCTCGCCTTGGCTGGTTTGGGAACGTTAGGTGGCGGCGGGGGAGCAGTTTTTGCCGACCGTAGCGCGGAAAACAGGTTTCTGGGCCTGAAAACATTCAGCACCGCGGGAAAGCAGCGGACGGTACTTTCCGCGGCCAACGAGGCGGTCCTTTTTGAGCGCAATGGGCCTGGTTGCCTCACGCACCAGTGGTACGGAGGTAATTGGCCGCAATACAATCAAACCCGCCTCCGGTTTTATGTGGACGGCGAATCGCGGCCATCGATTGATATGGAATATGGCCTGGGCCATGGCGTGGGGTTTGATGATAGTTCTGCGCCGTGGGGTGTGCGCCAGATGGGCATGACTGGTCATACCGGCGGTTTTTATAATACGTTCCATATTCCCTTTGGCAAGTCGCTGCGTGTCACAGGACAATTGGCTCCGGGTGTTCAGGGCAACCCCCAGTGCTGGTGGATTATGCGCGGAACGACAGGCGTCCCGGTGCAACTAGCCGGCGTTAGCCTTCCACCGGAAGCCCGGTTAAAGTTATACAAGCGTGAGAATTTGACGGTACCTCGCCTTAAGGAGTTCAAACTTTTTGAGTCGCAATCAGCGGGAGCTTTATTTCTGGTTGCAATGCGGGCCAGCAGCCCGAACTGGAATTTCATGGAGAGTTGTATCCGTGCATACTTTAGCGGGGCAAAAAACCCGGAATTCTTATCTTCGGGTCTCGAAGACTATTTTTGCGGAACTTATTATTTCGCCAGCGGCAAATTTTATACGCCTGTCTCCGGCCTTACGCACAAGGCCAAAGTGGCTGGCAGGCATCAATTTTCCGCTTATCGCTTTCATGACACGGACCCCATATTTTTTCAGGATGGATTAACATTAACGGCTCGTTGCGGAGAGGAAATGGACGGGTATGTGTTTGGTGATCCTCAGGAAACAATCTACACCACTTATGCGTGGGTGTACGAGTGGTAGGCGTAAACAAATCGGCCGGGAATGATTAATCAAGTAATCAACGATTAAAAGGAGTTGACAATGAAACGAACGTCTTGCCTGTTGTGCTGCACATTGGCGATTGCCGCCATGTTTCTGGCGGGTTGCCGGTCCATGGAATCATCTCAGGCTCCTCTTTCGTGGAAGGCCACTTTGCATCGCGATCTGCCGCTGTATGGTGACCGCAACTGGATTGCCATTGTGGATTCTGCTTATCCGGATCAGAGCCGGCCGGGCGTTGTCACCGTGGTGACGCACCGCAACATGTTCACGGTTCTTAAATATGTACTGGCGACCATAAAAAAAGCCCCGAATGTGAGGCCGGTGGCTTATACCGATCGGGAACTCGGCTTTGTGACCAACGCCCAGGCACCCGGAATTGCTGAATATCGGAAAAGGCTCGACTCGCTTTTAGCCGGCATCCCCCACCACAGTCGCATGCACATAAAGAGCATTCACATGCTCAATGCCAAAGGGAAGATATACAAAATTCTTATATTAAAAACGAATTTAACCATGGCATA
>JAKAZF010000375.1 GCA_021826605.1 Planctomycetota bacterium
GTCGATCCGTCGGAGTCTCTGCCACCTTCCGACCGACTTTACCCACTTAAAGTGTACAGGTTTTTACCACCAAGCGCAAAATCGGTTTATCGATGGCGGAAAAGACCGATATGTGGCGTCAACATTGGCGGGGCGTTTAACGGATTGCAGTATGGATTAAGGACGTCCGTCGCTATCATCTTGTTGGCATGCGGTTGATGAATCCGGCTATCATCTGCTGCTGCGTGTTTTTTGGGAAGGGGTTACCGTCTGATGCCTACTGAAGTGATTGAAGCCGTCTTGATTGCTGGTGACGGAATTGGCCCTGAGGTGACTGCCGCTGCATGCGAAGTGATGCAGGCGGCCGGAGCACCGATCAAATGGCTTTCCATGCCGGCCGGTGTTGGTGCTGTCGCCACCCATGGGGATGTGCTGCCGGAGATGACGCTGGCTGAACTTCGCCGCGTGGGTGTGGGCCTGAAAGGGCCCGTGGGCACACCAATTGGAGGCGGGTTTCGTTCAGTAAATGTCTCGTTACGCAAAGCCCTCGATTTATACGCCGCTGTCAGACCGGTCCGTAACCTGCCGGGGGTCAAGACCCGCTATGAAAATGTTGATCTTGTGATCTTCCGCGAAAATACTGAGGGGCTTTACACCGGTATTGAGAATCAGGTAGCCCCCGGTGTTGTGACATCCATGAAAGTCGCCACCGAGACGGCATGCACGCGTATTGCGGAGTCTGCCTTTGAATATTGCGTGCACCGCAATAGAAAAAAGGTGAGCGTCTTCCATAAGGCGAATATCATGAAACTGACCGACGGCCTGTTCCTGCGTTGTGCCAAAGCCGTGCATGATGCGAAATACCCGCAGATAGGCTACGAAGAGATCATAATCGACAACGCATGCATGCAACTCGTGCGTGATCCTTCCCGGTACGATGTACTGCTGATGGAAAATCTTTATGGCGATTTGGTAAGTGATCTGTGCGCGGGCTTAGTGGGGGGCCTCGGTGTTGTGCCGGGGGCCAACATCGGTCGTGATTGTGCCGTTTTTGAAGCCGTTCATGGCAGCGCACCCGACATTGCAGGGAAAGGGTTAGCCAATCCGCTGGCGTGCCTGATGAGCGGCGTGATGATGCTTAATTTTCTGGCGGAAAAGCATCATTCTCAACCGTGCAGAATCGCCGCCGAAAGGATCAAAGGTGCGTATGACCATGTGCTGGCAGAAGGCAAAATACGCACGCGCGATCTGGGGGGCTCAGCTACCACGGATGAATTTACAACAGCACTTATCTCTTCACTTTAGAAAACTTTACATGCGGTGAAATTCATCTGAACTTATCACTGATTTGGAGCGTAGCAGAGTTTGTGATAAATTTCACAAGATATTTTGGCGGCGAGCCGTTAAGATGTTCCAAGACGCGGCAAGGCGGACCGCCGGTAGCTTTAGTGAGTCGATTAACCCCATGGTGACTGTTACTCCAGACCCATCCCAAAGCCCGCCATCAGCGGTGGCCGCGGCCAAGCCGGCGGCGCAACTTTGGGCCATTGAGCGCGCTATCCTGTGGGTGGGGCGTTATCCCAAGGCTGCTGGAAAATTCCTCGATAAATTGGCCATGCGGCATGACATCATCGGTCTGACGGTTCGGTACTTCAGCTCAGTGACGCTGGGCATAATTTACCTCGGGTTAATTGCCGTCTACATGGCCTTGGGATCGGGGCTGCCCTCCCTGCGTGCCTACTTTGATGTCTCCACCATGGAATTTTTTGATGCGCCGCCCCTGGTAATCATGCTTTTGCTCCTGGCTGTCACACTGATCGTCGTGACGCTGCGACGCATTCCGCTCACGCTGTATAAACTCGGCGTGTGGACAGTACACACCGGAATCATCACCCTTATTATCGGGTGTTTTTTTTACTTCGGCCTTAAGCACGAAGGCCTGACACGCATTTTCCTAAATTCTTCGGTTCGGCACTATTATGACGCTTCCGATCGGGCGGCATATCTGGAGTACAAAGATGGAATGACGAAAAAATCCTCCATCGTGGAACTCAAATCGCTGCCAATATTCGATCGGCGCACGCCGCAGGGGGGTAATCCGCTTAATATCACCATTCCGCAAGGTGCCATTGATGGATTAAGCCCATCGCTCAAGGGATACCATGTAAAGATAATTGGTTATTTTCCCTACTCGCGGCTCGAGGGGTTTCCGATTCCTCGAACGCCGGGTACCGATCCGCGTCGCCCCGCAATCGAATTTAACATCGGCGGCTCCCACGGATCAGGTGGGGAATGGCTGATTGGCAACAGCCCACGCGCTCGTGTGACGGGCGTCAATTCACCGTTTGTGGTGGAGTATTTGTACCATCCATCGCAACGGCGTCTGCGCGACATCACTCAAAGCTTTTCAGGCACACACGCCCTTATTGTCCGGGTGAACGCCGACCATGTACGTCGCGTTTACCCCTTTAGGCTGGGTGAAAAAATTAAGGTGGCAGGTACGCCGTACAAACTGGTACCACGCCATCTGATGACCATGCCGCTGATCAGTTCCACCTACAATGGTGCCATCAGCCAGGCCTGCATGATCAATGTTACGCGGAAAACAGGCGGCCAACGTGTGCAGTTTCAGCGTGTGGCTCTGTTTCGCTATCCAACTCAATCAGTGGATTTTGTGGTCAAAAATGGGCGTCGCAAACTGCTCGTGCACAAGTTTGATCGCCAATTGCATATTCGGTATCTCGATGCAACACGCGATCAATTCTGGGTGGTGGAAAAGAAAAGCGGTCAATTTTTACTGGTGCACCGGAAGCCCGGCGGGGCGGTATCGCAAAAGGTTGTCAGCGGTTTCGGAAAGCCGATTCCCATCAGCATGCAGGGTATTAAATCCACATTTACATTGGTACGCGACGCCGAGGTCGCATTGCGTCCCCATCTGATACCCGCCGCAGACAGGCGTCCCAAGGTGGAAAATACCATGGGACACTGCATCTTATTGGCGAAAATTACCGGTCCCAACGGGTTCACGAAGCATCTATATGTTCCGTTTCAGCAATTCGGCTTTCATGGCGATTTGCCACCGATCTCGGCGCGATTACCGAATGGTGGCAAACTGAGTCTGATATTTTCGGAATTTCGCCGTGCTATGCCGATTTCAATCAAGCTGCTGAGTTGCAAAGAGGTGTTTTTTCCCGGCGGGCACTCGTTTCCGCGTGATTTCATCAGCAAGGTGCGCGTGCGGAATCTGCGCACCGGCAAGGCCAAAGATGTCACAATCCATCTAAATCATCCCGCGCAAATTGACGGATTGCATATTTTTCAGGCCCGCTTCGGCAAGCTGCAGAATGGGCAGCCGTTTACGGTACTGGGGGTAGGAAATACGCATGGTTTTTACGCCATGCTGACCGGTGTGATCATGATAATCGCCGGTATTGGGTATGCTTTTTATATTAAGCCTATTCTCATTAACGTGAAGAAGAAGCAGTTGGCGCAGGCCGTTGGTCTGATGCCGGGTCGCAATGCATAAGTAAAGGCAGATGTACCATGAATATGAACCTATTTGATCGTTTCCGTATTCCAACCGGTGTTTTGGCGGCCGCATTGGCTGTGGTGGCCATCGGTGTATCATTAGCCCATGGCGCGGCCATCAAAGTTCAGGAAGGGGCACCGAGTAAATTCCCGTCAGCGGCCCAAGCGTCGCTGAATGCCGCGTCGGTTATGAAAGCAGAAATTAAAAACTTTCGGTCGGCGCGGGCTAAGGCGATAGCCGCGCAAAATCGTACAGCGTTTCGGCATGCGATTAATTTAGGGCCGCTCAAAACATTGGCGGTGCAAAATCAGGAGGAAGTCAAGACGCTTGATACATGGGCTCGTCAAGTGCTACAGACTATTACATTTTATGGTTCAATCAACGGCCGCGAACCCTTGTACACAGCCCTCGATATGGCTTATCGTCCCGAGGCGTGGGATAACCGTAATTTCATCTACATTATGGCCGTGCCTATTCGTGAGCAACTTGGTAAGCTGGTAACGAAGGCTGAGGCCAAGAGAATCCTTGAGCAGGGGACGGTGAGCCCGGATTTTCTGGCGCAACCGGAAGTGCGGCGGCTTTGGGAGCACATCAGTCGTAACGGTG
>JAKAZF010000376.1 GCA_021826605.1 Planctomycetota bacterium
CTATTGCCGCATCCGCCGGGGCCAAACAAAGATATGATCTATCCACGCTCAAATGGCAGCTATCGGGATATATGCCGTACATGGAAAGACTCGGCGGAGGAACGACGGGCATTTCCAATATTCACCAAACCACCGATCAAAAAGTCGGTCCCATTCCGGCTTCCGTACCCGGCTCGGTGCAATTGGCGCTACTGAATGCCGGCCTGATTAAAGATTGGAACGTCGGACTCAACGCGCGCGATTGCCAATGGATCGAAAATGAGGACTGGGTTTATCAGACCGTCATTCCTGATCAGTGGCTGAAATCCGGCAAACAGTTCCGCCTGCATTGCGAAGGATTGGACTACCGGGGAGGCGTTTTTCTAAACGGCACCCTGGTGGCGGGTTTTGAAGGATCCTTTCATCCCTGGGATTTCGATTTGGGACCACATCTGAAAGCCGCCGGCAATGTGCTGGAAATTCTTTTTCAACCGCCGCCGCGCTGGCTGGGACAACTGGGATACACATCACGAATGAAACAATGGAAGCCGCGGTTTAACTACGGCTGGGACTGGGTCAGCCGCGTGGTGCAGGTGGGGATATGGGATGCCATCACGCTGGAAGTTGTCAGCGCGGGGGAAATACGTGAATTCCGCGCCGTGGCGGATGTGGACCTCGCATCCGGGCGCGGAGTATTAAAAATGTATGGTGCCGCTCTGGGGGGAAACACCGTTGAACTGACATTGGCGGATGGGCCGGAGGTGATACACCAGGAGAAAATGCCTGCTTCCAGATTGGCAAAACATCCGGTGCAATGGAATGATCTGTCGGTAGCATGGTGGTGGCCCAATGGACATGGAAAACAGAAACTTTACAGCCTGATTTGTGATCTGCTCGATGAACAAGGAAAGTTGATTGACCGCCAGACGCGCACGGTGGGGTTCCGTAACATTCAATGGCGAAAAAATAAGGGAGCCATGGACAGCGCCAATGCCTATCTCGATGTGGTGCCCGAAGCGGATCGTTATCTCTGTGCCGTAAACGGGAAGGAGATATTCCTTTGCGGAATTGATTGGACTCCCATTCGCCCCAATTTTGCCGACCTTACCAGCAACGACTACGACAAGCGCCTGAATGCGTATCATGACATGGGGGTTAAGATCCTGCGGGTATGGGGCGGAGCGTTTCTGGAAACCGAATACTTTTACAATCAGTGTGACCGGCTGGGAATTTTGCTGTGGCAGGAATTTCCGCTTTCCAGTTCCAGCGTTGATTGCTATCCTCCGGACGATCCGGCATCCGTGGAGGCGATGGGACATATTGCCGAATCGTACATTAAGCGGCGACAACACCATCCCGCGCTGCTGCTATGGTGCGGGGGTAATGAACTGGCCAATAATCTCAACGGGATAAACCCCGGCAAACATCGCGAGCCATTGACCATCCGCCATCCGATATTGAAGCGATTTTATGAGGTTATTGAAAAACTCGATCATGGCCGGCGATTCCTGCAGACCAGCCCCTTCGGACCGAGATTGTCAAATAATTTGGACGAGTGCGGAAAAGGCGTATTCTGGGACACCCATGGTCCGTGGAATCTTAATGGGCCGGTGGACGGATCCTGGAAGGAGCTGTGGGACAAAAGCGACTCCAGATTCTATTCGGAACTCGGCGCCCCCGGAGCCAGTTCCGCCGAGATCATTCGCAAATACCAGGGGCATTTGAAAGCCTTTCCGTGCTCATCGGACAATCCGTTGTGGAATCGCAATCCATGGTGGATCGACTGGTCAAAGTTTATTCAGGAAAAAGGCCACGCGCCGGCGAATCTGGAGGAATTTGTCGCCTGGAGCCAGGCCCGGCAAGCGGCCGCGCTGGCGCTGGCGGCCAAGGCCGCACTGAGCCGATTTCCGGCGTGCGGCGGTTTCATCGTATGGATGGGCCATGATGCATTTCCGTGCACCGCCAATACCGCCGTTATTGATTTTGAGGGCAATGTCAAACCGGCGGGCGTGGAACTTGGCAAAGTTTACCGCACCGCCTGACGATGTACCATAACCATGGCGGGAGCATGGGCCGTGATGCTCCGAGGAGCGGCTGAATATCCATGGAACGCAAACATTCGCGTTCATCGGTGATACCGGCCGATGGGATATACAATGCGGGACGGCATTGCGTTTTGATGGTTCGTGGAGAATTTTTGAACGACATCGCACGCGAGGCCCAACAACGCGATTTTAACCTTTGGTCGGCCGCTTTTTTTTGTGCCGAAAATTAAAAAGGCGACATCAGGCACAGTTCAACAATTATTTACCGCCTTTTTGTGCCCGAAGGCCAGAATGATGTTGCTGCACAAGGATATCAGCGAATGGAGAACGCAATGAGTGTTTTACGTGTCCATCAGGTTCTGCGTCGGTTGAAATGCATGCCGCTTGTGCTATTGGTCACAGCCCTGGCTCTGGCGTGGCCTTTGCAGGCACGACCAATGGCCAGCCCGTTGCTGGACCGTCCGGGACGGCCATTTACCTGGGCCGCATATCCAACCGATGAAATCGGCATTGCCGATGCCCGCGCGGCCACGGAAATTACCCCCTCGGGATACCTATATACCGGCTATGGGGAATTAATGTTTATGGCTGGAAATCCGGAGCGTCCGGTGCACCAGCGATTGCGAACGCTCGAACATGGCTACCTGCCCATTGTGCATTATCATTTCCGCAAGGGGACAATCCGTTATTCGATAACGCTTTTCAGTTGGGCTTTAAACCCTCAAAAGCCCTGCCGCAATGCGATAAATTTTGTTCGGGTTCGAGCGTTCAATGAGGGGAAACACTCCGCGACGTGTCAATTTGCCGCAGCCTTTCCATATACCGGCGGCGCACCGGTGGGCTCACACCGCTTCAGACGCCCCGCGGGGCCCTATCAACCCGGCAACTATGTGCAGTATGGCGCTGCGTTCAATAAAAAATGGGTTTACGGATTCACGCATGGGTATGCCTTACGCGCAGGCGAAGTGGTATACAGTTTTCCCACAGCACCCAAGCCCAGACTCTACCTGGCCGGGAATGTAACATACACTCATTCCGCGATGCTTCCCGCCCAGCCGAATACGCCGGTACTCATAACGCAATATGTGATTCAATTGCGATCCGGGCAGCAGACGGAGTTGGATTTTAAAATGCCCGTGCATCCGATTGCCAGAGACAATCATCCGGCGCTTAGGCGGTTGCGGGCATTGACACTGCCATCGGCTCTGAAGGCCGCCCGGAACTGGTGGTGGCGGCAGTTACGCGGAAAAGGCCTGCAGCTATCACTGGGGGAGAAAAAAGTGGTGGACACATTTCGTGCCAGTGTGATGTATTTAATGCTGGCCCGAGATCGCTGGCCCGCCATAGGCCCGGGCCACCGGCCCATTTATGTGCAAAATGTCAATAAACTTAACTACCACGCATTCTGGCTGCGGGATGGCTCTTATATGGCTCGGGCCTATGATTTAACCGACCACGCGCACCGTGCGGCGCAGTGCTTGCGATTCTTCCTGCGTATTGCGAAGTCCGATGGTAATTTTATCTCCCAGCCCGGTCAGCATGATGGTTGGGGTGAAGCACTTTGGGCCATTGGACAGCATTACCAGTTGACTGGAAACATGGCATTCGCGCACAAGGCTTTTCCCGCGGTGCGCCGAGCGGTGGCTTGGCTGGAAGCGGCTCGGAAACACGATTCGCTGCATGTGCTTCCGGGCGGAAATCCGCATGATGATGAATTCCCCAATACCTGGGCGCATATTACCGGTGATAATTTCTACGCGCTCGACGGATTACATGAGGCGATCCTGCTTGCCATCGCCTACGGGCACCAGCACCTGGCCGCAACCTGGCAGCGGCAATACCAGAATTATCACCATGTTCTCTTTTCAATTTTACGGAACATCGCCCGTCATGACGGCGACTATATGCCGCCCGGACTGGATGTAAAATCAGGCTATGACTGGGCTAATCTGCTGGCGCTGTACCCGCATGAATTGCTGGCACCGATGAATCCGCTGGTAACCGGAACCTTGCGTGAATCTCTGCGGAAATATGGCGAAGGCCTGATGACCTATGCGGGCCGGTTGCCCGAGCA
>JAKAZF010000377.1 GCA_021826605.1 Planctomycetota bacterium
TGCCGGATACCGGGATCGTAGTACACCCATCCCATGGCCGGGTTGTGCAGCACAGAGGTTTTATTAAGTGTCCCGAAAACCACTTCAGGCTGGACGCCCGGTTTAACCTCGCTTGCGAAGGTTTTATGAGCCGCACAGCCTCCTGATATTACACCCGCCAGCAGCACACTTATCCATCGAACACCTCGTCCCCGTCGGTTTGGCGGCAACACCATGTAATATTTCCCTTGGCTAGAAAAAGCGGAACCGTTCAGAGCCTTCTGGCCCGCCAGACCCCCAATGAGTCTAAACATTAAACAGTTTATATTCTCCCCCTGGGGGAAAGGCAAATAAAATTCCCGCCCAAAAAAGAATGCAGTGGGATTTCGGTACTCCGCGTGATCTGTCCGGTATAATAATGTGAGGTCGGGATAAGAAATCATATTTTGCGACGGTTTTAGACGATTTATCGGGAAGCAGCCAATGGACCTCGGAAAATGCCATTTATTTCAGATTTCCGATGTGCAATTTCAATTCACTTGGTGCAACTTGTCGCAACGACCCTTGACGTCCGCGGTGAGATTACGGCGCGTGATGCCACCATCGCAACGCTGCGACTGCAAGTCGCGGAGCGTTAAGAAAAGGTAGTGGATCTATACCCTGCCTGGCAAGTAAGGAGGCCTTTTCAAAGGTCTTAAAAAGCGGTGCCGTCATGGTTTTGAAACTTCCTCAAGGCGTGGTTGGCCCGTCGAGAGGTCGAGAGGTCACTAACTAATGGTTAAGACCTTGTCGCCGTTTTCGTCGGCGGATATAGTAACTTTGATGTATGCCACAGTGGCGGACTTGCAGAACAGGAGTGTGTGTGTGCTGAATATTTTTACAGCGGGCTACGATCAATTAAAAGTGCGGTCGACAAGTACGAGGAAGTGGCGTGCGGCGGCATTAATAATGACGGTGCTGGCTTGCGTTGTGCAGACGAACCGCGGTCAGGCTCATGTGCTTGGACAGCATGGCACCTCTGCACGAACCGTTGTGTTGCTGGATCGGCATTGGCGGATAGACAAAATGCCGGGCTTTAAGCGCTGGAAACCTGCTGCGGTGTTGAATGCGTCGCAACTGTCACAGTTACACTGCCCCTGGCCAACTGGATCGTGGACCCCTGTACAATTACCGGATGATTATATTGTCGGCGGAAAATTCGTTCGGGGTCCCGGCAAATACAACACCTACGGAAATGCTCATGCTTTACATGGTTATCTGCCGGTGTATCCGGCGTGGTACCACCGGACGTTCCGGGTGCCGGACTCGGCGCGTGGCAAAACAATCTGGTTGAATTTCGGCGGGGTGTATCGAGATGCCGTGGTATTTATCAACGGAAAACTGGTCGGGCAGCATCCCAGCGGGTATACCGGTTTCCGATACAACATCGGTAAGTTTCTGAATTACAGTCGGCCCAATACCCTGACGGTGTTTGTCGATCCGCGTTTCTTTGAAGGCTGGTGGTATGAGGGCGGTGGAATCTATCGCCATGTGCGGCTGATCATGACCGACAAACTTCATGTTGCGCCCTGGGGCACGTTTGTGATCAGCAAGGTGCCGGGAGAGATTCATTATGGCTCCCCGACGGGTGATCATGCGTATGCGCAATTGACCATTCAAACGACCGTGGACAACGCCCATCAGACGGGGCGGCAATTTACGTTGGTATCAAGGATTGTAGACCCGGCGGGCAAAGTGGTGGCCACTATTTCCAGTTCGGAGGGTTTGGCCGCCGGCGGGAAAAAGACGTTTATACAACATACGACCATAAGTAACGCGGCATTATGGTCCTTGCACCATTGCAACTTATATCATCTGGAAACAACCCTCAAAGTCAATGCCGCAACGGTGGATCAGAAACGTACCACCTTTGGAATTCGCACGATTCGTTTTGATCCCAACCGTGGCTTTTTCCTAGACGGGCGGCATGTGGAGCTAGACGGCACCTGCAACCACCAGGATTTTCCGGCCGTGGGGATCGGTGCTCCGGACAATCTCTGGTTCTGGCGCATCAAAAAGCTCAAGGCGATGGGATCCAATGCGTATCGGACGGCACATAATCCGTTAGCCTCGGCGTTTTACCGGGCCTGCGATCACCTGGGGATGCTGGTAATGGATGAGAATCGGCATTTAGGTGATGTGTACACGGCCAAAACACCGCTGGGATCTCCGTATTCCAATTTCTCGGATCTTGATTGGATGGTGCTGTCACAACGCAATGATCCCTGCATAATTTTCTGGTCGATGTGCAATGAAGAAACTTTGCAGGGCAATCCCTACGGGGCGAAGATTTTCAAAGCCATGATGCGGGCCGTACATAAACTGGACCCGACCCGTCCGTGCACCTGCGCGATGAGTGGTGGCTTTAACAAGGTCGGATTCTTCAGTGTGGAGAATTTACTGGGCATTAACTACTCCAATCAGGACTATGCCGCCATTCACAGACTGATTCCCAATAAGATGATTTACGGTAGTGAAGATACCAACACCTTCAGCGACCGTGGCGTACTACGAACCAGTCGGAAAAGGGGCGTGGTTAATGAGTATGGATCCGGGCCGCGATTGTGGGAAAAGAACGGGAAATTCTGGTATTTGGGAAACCGTGCTCCGTGGCACACGTTGATCCCCGTCATGACGCATCCGTTTGTCGCCGGCGAGTTTGTCTGGACCGGATTCAATTATCGCGGCGAGCCTAACCCTTTCGGCTGGCCGGCGGTCAGCAGTTGCACCGGTATGATGGACCTCTGTGGGTTTCCCAAGTCGGTCTACTATTACTGGCGTGCCGGGTGGGAAAAGAAACCTTCCGTGTACATATTTCCGGCGTGGACTTTTCCGCACTCCATGATCGGCAAGCCTGTATTGGTTCGCTGTTATTCCAATTGCCATCGTGTGGGCTTATTTCTCAACGGTAAAAGCCTGGGTGTCAAACGCATGCCGAAGTATAAATATCTGGATTGGACTGTGCCCTATACGCCGGGAAAACTCACCGCGCGTGGATATGATGGTGATGGTCATGAGGTCGTGGCGCAGTGGTCATACCGTACTGCGGGGCCGGCGGCGGCGTTGCAGTTGCGTGATGAAGTACCGACACTTTCCGCCAACGGAGAAAGCATTGCGCCGATCGCGGTGAAAGTGGTAGACGCTCATGGCACCATGGTGCCCGATGCGCATAACATGGTGCGTTTTACCGTATCCGGCCCCGGCTCAATTGCCGGTGCGAATAACGGCAATTCTGCGAGTCACGAATCCAATGTTGGCCATCAGGTGCGAGCGTTCCATGGCCTGTGCATGGTAATGGTACGCGCCACCCGTCATCCGGGCACCATTACGTTGACCGCCAAAGCCAACGGCTTGCCGACCGCTACGCTGACGATTTGTACGCTTGCGGCAATGTCAAAACCGTAATGTCTTTAAATGACGTAGTGTGACATGGTGTCATCGGATAGTCGTTGGAAATCAAATCCGCGAACATTGGTGCCGGCACTTCCCGCCATGAGGTTCTCAATGTGTCGTCGCATGGATTCTGGCTGATGGCAAATGAGGAGAAATATTTTCTGGAAATTGAGGGCTTTCCATGGTTGTGTAGCGGCACGCTGGATAATATCCTTGCCGTCGCATTATCTCGTAGCTCGCATCCGTATTGGCCCGCTCTGGATAGTGACCTGTCCCTGGCAGACGCCAAAAGCCTCCCGGCGTGTGGCGGCCTGGGGCAACTTCACCGGCAACGATCCGCGCGTCAGCGAGATCGACTATTCGCTGCAGGCTGGACTGCTGGGGGCGGGGATCATTCCGGGGCGTCCCGACGATAAACTTGCGGTGGGTATCGATTATGCGCACATCAGTTCGCAGGCCGATACACCCAAGTCTTATGAGATGGCAACCGAGAGGTTTTACGAATGCTATCTTGGCCGGGGTATTACAGTGCAACCCGACCTGCAGTATTTCAATAAGACCGGAGGCGGAGCCTATCCCGATGCCCTGATCGAGCTGATTCGCATCACGGTTAATTTTTAAGTAATAAAATAAAATCATGAACAGGCCCGGACGACCGCTTGACACCGTGGTTCCCCGCTGATAAC
>JAKAZF010000378.1 GCA_021826605.1 Planctomycetota bacterium
AATGCCCATTCGGCGGGTGCTGGCAATGGTGGAAGCCTTCGCGGCGACATCGGCCGCCACGAGGTGATGGTCACGTAAGGCCGCCAGGTTTTGATTCAACTGCTTAAACGACGCCTCCCGCACGATACATACACCGGCGTTATAACTGCTGTCCGCATACAGAAATTTGCCGGTTAAATCCGTTTTGATCCCAAACTGGATTGTCAGTGGAGCCGGAGCGGGAAGCGTTTTCGTGGTTGCGGGCTTATTTTTTGTCGCGGCAATTTTCAGCGGATGCGGCGCTTTGAAATCAACGGTGATGGTCAGCGGGCCATTTTTGAAACCGGCTCGAGCCGCGGGAATATCAGAAAATCTGTGCGCGGTCAGCAGTTGCAGATTGCTGATCCAACTGGTAACCGCGGTATCGGCCGCGGGTGCCAGAAACGGCCTGGTTAACAACCAGGCTTTTCCGTGCGGAACCAATCGGATGCTTTGAGCACCCGATTTCAGTGTAATGCTTGCGATATTATGGGTATGGAACGAAGTCAGCGAGCGGTTACGGAATTTGCGCACCGGGCGATTGAGCCGGGCAAGCCAGTGCGCATCAACAACATCAATGTATGGATCATGCCGCCCCGCGAGATGCACATACAGCCGCCCGGTGGCGTTGCGTGTACCAACGTCCAATGTGAACGTTTTTCCCGATTGGTCCACAACCGTGAGAACCGCCCGGGGCTTTTCCAAACCGGCATGAGCCAGACTGTGTGCCCCGCTGGAACTGATTTTGTTGCGGTAGCGCCATTTCAGATCCGCCAGCGTACTGGCAAGATCGCCAATGGCATAATCCCGGCCGCGGGCTTTGATCGGATGGACAATCAACCAGTGTGTACCAACATGCTTGAAAGCCAGAGACGGGCCGTGGGCAGGTTTGTACGAAAAGCTTTGCAACGACGTGGGGTGGGGAGAAAACACGAATGTATGTTGCGTCGGATGAGTCGATGGCTTGGGCTGTCGGCTTACATAAGCCACTACCGCCACAAGAACGACAAGAATTAAAAGTACGGCTATTGTTAATCGCGAATTCATCGGCATCATCCTTTTTGGATATTTATTTTGTAATGTCATGTCCTCTGGCAGTCAGCGCGTTGAAATTACAGCCGCCGCCGCGCCACAAACACTATCAATCCCACGGCAATGGCCAGAATGGCCGGCATGGCAAAACTGCTGAGTCGCACAAATGCCTCCTCCGTGTTGCTCATGCGCTTGATACGCAGGGCTACGGTTGCCCGCGGACTGGCGGCAATCAAATGCGATTGATGCGCAAGCCAATAGATACTGTTCATGAAAAGCTCGGCGTTGCCAGGGAAATTGGAAATCATGGTCAGAGAACCATTGGATATTGCCGGGGTTGCGGAGTTAAGCAAGTCGTCGGTGACAAACATGACATTACCGATGGCAACTACACGCGTAGCGCCCTTTTGGGCCATGACGCCCAGTGGAACCGGTGATTTAAGATCGGCCGATGGATTAAAGGGGGCATCGGGCGCCGCGGGCTGTGTCTGTCCGAACACATCCGGACTGGCGGAAGTCTGCAGAAATATTTTTGCACTTGAGCCTTTGGGCTGCGGGGCCATGGTTCCAACATAGGTTGGAGAAAGAACAAACGAACCATCCTCCCCCTGCGTTCCCGCCAGCATCGCCGCCAGCGATTCAATGGGTTTGGTGATAATTGTGTCGGGATAACTGGCAATCTGAATTTGCGGCGCATCAAGATGATGCCCGCCCGGCATTGCCACGCGTTGCACAACCTGGTAGGTGCTGCGCAGACGGATACCGTATCCGGCGAGGATGCTCTTATAGGGTATCTGTCCCTGCGTCATCATCATGAGTTGCGGCGGCATGGCACTGAGGAGAAACAGGGCGTTACCGCCTTGCGCCAATTGCTGACTGATTTTCTGCTCCATCATGGAATACATCATGGCCCCCATCTGCGCCATCTGACCGGAGGGGGGCAGATCCAGGATAACCCAGATCACACCCTTGCCGATGGCCGGCGGATTTTCACTGGCGGTGGGTGCCTGCGGATTGCCGCCGGGACCCGGTGACCATTGGTACACCTTGAAATTGTTTTCCCGCAGCATTTTTGCCGCCGCACTGAATGGACCGCCGGCGGAAATGAGGTTCATGGAATTCACGCTTACAAATACCACTTTGGTACGGTGCGTTTCCGTCATGGCAAGCAGCGCGGAATTGATTGCCTGTTCACCCTGGAAGGCATACTGCATTGACCCTTGACCGGGATTTCCCTGCGGCACAAACAACTTATCGCGGTTGAGCACTTTCACGGTCCGGGGTCCCATGACAATCAGAGAGTCGGCACGAAGTTCGCGCAACACACTATCCGACTTTACAGGCTTGAGGCTTGTTAAAAGTGACGTGTAGGCTGCGAGTTTTGCAGCCTGATTCTTAAAGGCCGCCGCATCTTTTTCCAGGAGTTTTTGTACCAGCGGGCTGAATGCGGCCACCACATTCTTTTTACTTAGCGCATCAAACTGCTTTTGTATGGTTTCCAGATTGGAGACCAGTGAATGTGTGAGAGCCGGCCAGTCCGGCAGCGGATTTTTCCGCGCGGACGCCACTTTCCGTTGCAATCGGGCGATTACCCGCGGAATGCCGTCGCTATGGCTGAAACTGATTTGCAACGTTGCGAAATATTGGGACTGATCATTGGTGGTGGCTACCTTGGGATTGTTCTCCAGAGCATCAATTTTCTTTGCTTCCGCATCCGAGAATTTAACGAGTTCCTCGGCCAAGGGTGTAAAGCGATCCACGGCCTTGCGATAAGAATCAAACTGCCCGCCGAAGCGGTTGCGAATTTTACGCTTCAGTTCATTGAGAGTAGCGGGATTATACTCAACGACATGAGAAGAGGCGTTGGCATATTCGTGGATCAGCCGTTGAAGTTTCACTCCTTCGGATCGCTCACCGGGATCAGCATCCAGGGAAGTTGGAAATTCATTGACCAGATAAAACTTTTTGCCGGTCTTATCAACCAGCTTAAGCAAATTGAGCGTTTTAGGGGAAAGTGAATAAATGCCGCCGGTGGTGCAGTCCTTCGAGTAATTAAAACGCACCGAAAGCCAATCCACAAATATGACAACCAGTATCGCGGCGATCACCAGTACGGCGGTATTGGAACCGTATATGGACCGGCGTTTACCGGCATTCCAAACCGGCTTAGTCGCCGTGGAAGCAGGTGTCGTTTCATGTTTATTTTCTATTTCGCCCATGAGAAACTATTTCTCCAATTGCCCATCTATGTTTATTGAATATCGGCGGTTGTAATCCGCCGATTACGGATTGTCCGTTATCTCCACTTGCGACTCTCCAGCACCACATAGGTTAAGAAGAGAAACAAACCCGCCCCGGTGAGGAAAAAGACGATATTCTGACTGTCAACAATACCGCGCGAGAAGTTCGCCATGTGCGGCTCGATGGCCAGATATCGCAGCACATGTCGCAGCGTGCGCAGAAATGACCAGGAAACCCCCAGTGCGGAACTGAGAAAAAAGGATATCGCCTGGAATAAAATCCCCAGTGCCACCAGCGTTACGCAACTGCTCATGGCTGCCAGTATCTGATGCTGCGTGCAGGCGGAGAAAAATAATCCGATGGAAACCATTAACATTCCCATCAGCAGCAACCCCAGGTAACTCGTTAATACCGTCATGTAATCAGGCCGGCCAAACAGCGAGAGAATAATGATAAATATCAGGCTCGACGCGATCACCACACAATAAAATCCCATTGCCCCCAGAAATTTTCCCATCAGAAGCTGGAAATCGGTAATCGGACTGGTGCGCAGCGTTTCAATGCGCCCCGACCGGTATTCTTCCGAAAAAAGAGCCATGGTCATGAAGGGAACGACAAAAATGAGAATCAGATGATTCCACTGAAACATCGGTCCGGGATCGGCAATCGCGCCGGGCCGCATAACCAGCAACGAAAACAGCAGCCCCACGAAAAGCAGATAAATGGCCAGGACAATGTAGCCGATGGGCGAATAAAACAGCCCGGCGATTT
>JAKAZF010000379.1 GCA_021826605.1 Planctomycetota bacterium
TCCACTCATTTTCAAAACCACCCAAACCGTTTGGAAAATTATTTTACAATCGAGCCATAACGACCAATTACGGATATATTCACTATCCAATGCGACTCTTTGTTCAAAATCCCGAATCGCGTTCCTTCCTGAGATTTGCCATAACCCAGTTATGCCCGGCTTCATGCAATGCCGCCGAAGATGCGCGATCGAAAAGCGCTGCATTTCATCCACAGTGCAAGGCCGCGGGCCCACCAATGACATTTCACCCCGCAACACATTGAACAACTGCGGTAATTCATCAATACTCGCCTTACGCAGCCATCGGCCAACCCGGGTTACACGCGGATCGTGAAACATTTTGAAAGCCGGCCCGGAAAAATCACTCTGTGCGTGTAAATCCAATTTTTGATGTTCCGCCGCAACCGTCATGGTGCGAATTTTATAGATCCGAAACATCCGGCCATTCAAACCAGGACGATCCTGGCGAAACAAAAGCGGACCGGGTGAATCCCAGTAAACAGCCAGCAGTGCGGCCAGCATGACCGGTGACGTCAGCAGCAGCATAAGCAGGCTGCCGACAATATCCAGGGCGCGTTTTCCGAGCATCTCCAGCGACATTACCGGGCTATAGGAAAAAGCCAAAACCGGCTCATTGGCGATTTTATCCAAATAAATAAAATCATGCTCCTTGAGCCAAGAAACATGAAACTGCACTTGAATGCCGGCTTCCGCACACAGCTCCAGCAGCTGGGCACTAAACCGATGCTGTTCCTGCGAAAGCGCAAATATATTGGTCATGATGACCGAATCCACAGCATGACTGCGGAGGATGGATTCCAGCCGCGACAATGCCTGGTCCAGCCAGCCTGACTGAGTAAAAATTTGATCCAGCACAAGATAGCCGGACTGTTGATTCAGCCGCTGATATAATGACTGACAATCCGCCGGGTTTCCAAGCAGCACAACCTGCCTGGGATAAGTCTTTTCCAGGCGTTGGTTGTATTTACGCAACGAATAATTCCATGCCAGCAAACCCAAGAGCAAGAAAATGGCATAAAATAAAAGAAAGGGCCGGCTGATGGTCGTGCGCAAATGCTTATTCAGGAATAATACGGAAAATACCACTAGTGAGCTGAGCAATACAGAACGCAGAAGGTTATACGGTATGCGATTCCATGGCAGCACGCGTGAGAATATATAAAAAATACATTGCGAGAGTTCCAGCAATACCAGACAGGCAATATAGGATGCAGAATCCAACCTGCCCGCCAGATGAGGCAACATATTCCGCAATTGCACGCTGGGCCAGAGCATGATGCAGCCCACCAGAATAATCCCGGCATGCAAGATTTGGTAATAAATGCGCTGTTCGTGCGACGAACGAATCGTCTTCGCCGCAGGGCGCACATTACCTGAACGAGTTAAAGCAGGCTTCGGTGTGGCCACATTTCCCTCGAGCCCCCAGGCGGCGCAACAGCCAGAAGGTCCCAATAATTAGCTGCGTCAGTTTTGTGCAAACAGGAAAAACGCAACGGATTTTCCAGGACACAACGGAATCCATTCGCCGGGCTGCTCAACATACAATCTGGCAAATTATGATTTTGCGAATTAACAATTCTAACTGAAACGGTGAAAAAATCAAATCAGAAATTAAAATTCATGATGCTGTCATGGACACTCCGAGATCATTTAACGCGACCAAGGATGGGCAGAGATATTGGGCCAAAACCCGGGCGCTGGCGCGCCAGGATGCCATGGCAGGCACAGAGGACGGCCGCGGCATTGTCAAACCACACCGCAAGCCATCCGCAATCCCTTCCGCGGTGGGCGGAATATAGATCGCATCCGGCCCACCGGCTTCGCGGATTTCCGGCAGATCACTGGCGATGATGCGCGCGCGGCATGCGCGGGCTTCCGCCACGGGGGATCCGAACCCTTCATACAGGGAGGGGAAAATAAAGGCCTGGCATCCGGCATAGAGGGCAGGCAAATCCTCATCGGGAACATAGCCCAAAAATTTCACCCAGTCCCGGCCCCCGCCAGCCGGAAGCTCGCGATAAATGTGCTTAAATTTCCAGCCTTCCCCTCCGGCTAACAAGAGCCGCAGATCCCGCGGCAAAGCCCCCGAACGCTTCAAGGCTAAAAAAACCGCAATCAACAGCGCTTGATTTTTTCTGGGTTCAAGACTGGCCACAGTGAGGAAATATGGGACCTGGCCGGCATAGCGGGATTGCACGCGTGCCAGGTCTTCCGAGGAGGGGGGAGTAAAAAAACGGGGGTGGGCCGAGGGTAAAACAATCGCATCGGCGCCGCGGCTTAAATACTGCGGGCAGCGCGCGGCGGTGCCGGAGGAAACAGATAAGATTGCATCCGCCGATTCCACATCCTTCCGCCAGAACCCGCGAAACGCACAATAGGTAGGAACGTGCATTGTGCGCGGGAAAAGACGATAGGTAAAATCATGAACACTGGCGACCCGGCGCACACCAGCTGGCAAATGAGGGAAAAACCCATTGACCGCCCAATAGACATGCAATTGATCGCGGGCGCAGAGACGGCCACTCAAAAACCTCAGCCAAAAAATATTTTTCATTTTACCCGCCATCCGGCTGGGTTCCACGCGAACATGCCAGTTCTGAGACGGCAGAGGCAACGTGGGCGATGTGCGAGCATAGAGAAAATATTCGGCCTGGGGCAGCCAGAAGGGCAATTCCCGGCATAAACAAGCCAGATAACGGCCAATGCCAGCCGGCTGGCCTTGCAGGGTCAGAGCATCAATACCGATCCGGAGCCGATTCATGATTTCATTTTTCTAATTTGAATTCTATTCGCCGCAGGCGTGCACCGCAACGAGCAATCCGATCTCATCAAGAATCCGATTCATAAATGTTAAGGCTATAGTCGGCCCTGTATTTCCATTCATTTACCGGTTTGGGCGGATTTCGTCATGTCATAAGCACGCACACTTGCCGGTGTGCGGGACCAATATGCGCGATGCATACTGCATGCCATCACTAAATTATCGGGTAATATCCGATAATTTTTTCCGGCATAATAGTACAACCATTTTGCCGCAGATTCAAATAAAGCACGAGGTATCTTCATGTCGTGGCCATTATGATGCAAATATTTTATTAAACCACTTAAATAACGAAGCCCTTCGCCCGATGCTTGAACAGAGCTGAAAATATCGCTCGCCTGACGCATGGAAACGCCCAAATCAAAATACCGGCGAGCATTTTGAAGAATTGAATAATCATGATTATGAATTACGACTGCATCATTTACATATGAAACCGAAAAGCCGCGGTGAATCAGTTCCGCCGCGATAATAGTATCTTCGTTCATGATCACGCTTTCGCGAAAGCCCCCGAGCCCTTGAAACGCCTCCTTACAGATGGCTGATGCCGCATTGGACATGCGATAATGATGAATGGAATTACTATTCTCAGGGAAATATGTCTTTGTGGCTGGATAATTGAATTCCCTATGATATTTTTCGAATGGAGTCGCGTGCTCGCCGGCCATTTGCCGCGCATATGCGGCCATCGCGCGCTGCTCACGCAAGGGGCGGGTCAAGCATTCGAAAAAATTCCGCCCCTGCGGAACCACATCCTGCGTAAAAAATGCAAATATATCCGCATGACTTAATGAGGCTCCTAAATTTCTGGCATATCCATGGCTGAACGTTTTTCGATCAATCACCCGCACGACGCAGCCATATTGCCGCGCAATTTCACAGGTATGATCATTGGAGCTGGAATCTACAATAATAATTTCTTCCAATGGCAAATCCTGCAGGCGGAGCTGGCGCAATAAATTATTTAAATTTGCGCCCGCATTCAAAGTTGGAATAACCGCAGAAATGGTCATGGAATACTTTCCCGCTTCATGCTCCGGCCAAGACCAAAACCGGCTCTTGCAAATACATTTGAGTTACTTTGAAGGTTGCACTTGCCTTCGTAAATTATCCGGCCAGCGATCGCCAGGTCTGTTGGGCTTCACGCTCAGGGGTAAATAAACGGATGCGCTCGAAACCCCTGGCCCGCAATGCATCGCGCAAGGGCGCAT
>JAKAZF010000380.1 GCA_021826605.1 Planctomycetota bacterium
TATCATCGATAACAATAATTTCCCAGTTCCAGCCACGGTCGGACAGGGCGGCTGCGGCCTGGGGAATAAGACGGGGCAGATTTTCCGCCTCGCGGTAAGTGGGGACAATGACGCTCACGCCAGGTTGCGGCATGTAAACTCCATGCAGTGGTTCTCAAATGATTGATCGCAGATCCCATCCGCTGCTTAATCGCGAAATAGATCGGGCAATACTTTCCGCGTTTCATCACGTAGAAAATTCAGAATCTGTTGGGGCGTTTCAAAACTCAACACCCGCCGGGCGACTCTTTGTGCATCGCATGAATCGATGCTGCGGATGACCTGTTTAATTTGCGGGATATTGTGGGGCGTAATGGAAAAGTTGCGCAGCCCCAGGCCTACCAGCAGCAGCGTAAACTCCGGATCACCGCCCATTTCACCGCACAGGCTCACCGTTGTTTCGGCGCGTTTAGCGGCCCGCATGACATTCTGAATCAGCTTGATCACCGCAGGGTGGGCTGCGGTAAATAAGGAAGCCACACGCTGATTCCCCCGGTCCACGGCCAATGTGTACTGAATCAGATCATTGCTGCCGATGGAAAGAAAATCCGACTCATCAACATAACTATGTGGTAACAGCGCCGCGGAGGGCACCTCCACCATCATTCCCACGCGGATATAGCGGTTGTATGCGATGTTATGCTCATCCAGATCGTCCATGACTTCATTAAGTACAAATCTGGCCTGTCGCAATTCGCGCGGGGTTGAAATCATGGGGAACATCACGCTGACATCGCCCAGGACGCTGGCGCGGAGGATGGCACGCAGCTGCGTTTTGAACATTTCAATATTTTGCAGGCACAGGCGGATGGAACGGCATCCCAGAAACGGATTGGCTTCCGGGGCCTGATCAAGGAAGGGCGAATATTTATCCGCACCCAGGTCCAACGTGCGGATAATAATGGGGCGACCGCCTAATCGCCGAATGGTTTCCGCATACGCCGCGTAATGATCGTCCTCCGTGGGTTCGCGTTCCGCCGAAAGATATAAAAATTCAGTGCGGTACAAACCGATCCCCACAGCTCCCTTTTCCAGGGCGTTCTCGACCTCATGGGGAAATTCAATATTTCCCATGAGTTTGATTTCTACGCCGTCCAAGGTTTTAGCGGGCAGATTGCGGATGCCTTCGAGCTTGGTTTCATAGCTCTGGACCCGCAGTTCGTATTTTTTATGCTCGGTGATGGTGACTTCATCGGGATCAACAATCACGACCCCGCTGTATCCATTAACCACCAGCAAATCCCCGGAGACCGTTTCATGGGTGATATTTTCCAGCCCTACCACCGCAGGAATTCCCATGGAATTGGCGATAATGGCGGTGTGGCTGGTCTGACCACCGGCTTCAATGGCAATTCCTTTGACGATCTTGCGATCCAGGGCGGCGGTTTGGGAAGGCGTTAAATCCCTGGCGACGATGATCACCGGCCCCTCGGCATCCGTCAGGCGGATGCGGTCACGGCCGGCCAATTTATGCAGCAGTCGTCGTTCAATGTCGTAGATGTCTTTAATACGTTCACGGAAGTACTTATCCGGATGTTCCAGGAAGTGTTTGCCGTATTCGCGTAGCGCCTTATGAACGGTATATTCCGCCGTGTAATGCTGCTCTTCAATACCGCCGATAAATGCTTTTAATAACTCGCGATCATTTAACAATCCCAGATGAAAGTAGAAAATCGCGCCGGTTTCTTTGCCGAGGTTGCGGGTGGTGGTATCCCGTAATTCTCGTATGTCGTCGCTGCTTAAGCTGATGGCTGTTTGCAGACGTTGCTTTTCGGCCTCGATCTCGGTGACCTGGATGGATCTACGGCCAATGCGGATTTGATCTTCCGTCAGAAGAAATGCCGGGCATATCACCACGCCCGAGGACACACCGATACCTTTGATTATTTCCATGATATGCTTCACCGGCTGCAAGGCCCGCCGCGCCGGTACATAGACATAACGGGCAGGGGGCGTCGGAGCTATGCAGCGTCGGTTAGAACGCTGAGAAGGCCGCCGCCCAAACGATTGGGCTTTCGCGGCTGAAAACTCTGCGAAGTAGAATAACGGCATTTGCGGACTTTATCCAGTGAACGGAAAGTGAACGGACCTATAAGCGTCTCCGACAAAAATTCGAATCAGGGCATGAAAACTTTGAGCGGTTGTGCATTTAGAATTGATTTGAATTATACTGTGTCAACTGCGGCGTACTGCTGCGCTTAGGCAAGCCTCAAAAAGGCAATCGCGTTTTGACGGGTATGGGCAGGAATCTGGGCTTGGCGCGTACCGTTGATCTGCACGATGAACTATTGGCAATACAATCGGATTGCAGGATTTAGAATTTAAAACTCGTTGGATAATGACTTGGTAACCTGGGTGGGATGGCACAGGCGTAAACGCTGATCAGCCCTGCCAACCCAGCGCAAGGAGACTACATGAGAGACGCCATAAGCAATGCCTCGGATACGCACACCGCCGCCGGTCTTGGTTCCAGCGGCGAGGGGAGCGTATTGGCGACAGGAAAGTGTTGCCGGAAACTCAAATGGCTTGCCGCGGCACTGGTTGTGAGTTCAAGCGCTCATGTATGTTGGGGCACCGGGAATGATTCCGTGGTGGGATTATTGGCCGCGACGCAACCCGCGGCGTCTAAGTCAGTGGCACCGGCAGGCTCAGAAAATAAGCCTGCCAGGAAATTAGTGGCGAGGACTTCAGCGAAGAAACCGGTTGTAAAAAAGCCCGTACATGCCCGGGCAACCGCACCACAGCCGTCGGCTGAATTACCGTTGGCAACACCCGCAGACGGCCCCGCCTATGATGTCAGCCAGTTCGCTCTGAATTATAAATATCCCAGGAAAATTCTGCCGGCGATCGCTTCGCTGATGAATAAGCCCCTGCATCTGGCGGCGTCGCGGGGCGGATATGTGGCAGCGGGGCACCTGATAGCGGGAAGTAACACGGTGCGGCCCGCTTATCCCGTCATAATGCTAACCCTGGCGCAAATCAACGCGGAACATCAAACGCACCACTTTTATTTAAGTGCGCTGGAAAGTATGGAACAGCAACTGGTTGCCTATGTAAATAAATCGGGAGTCATTGGCGTATTTGTTCAGGTGGCGGGAAAGGATTTCCGTGGTCAACGAGATTTGCGCCCGCGTGGCGATACCACGTTGCATCTGACGATTCATGAGGCCATCGTACAGGAAGTGCGGACCATCGCTTCAGGCCAGGGTTTTGGTGGTAAGCGGACGATTAACGACAGCCGCACTGATTTCATCCGCGCCGGTTCACCCATTAAGTCCGCCTCCAAGCCGGCTACCGATGCGACAGCGGATGATATTCTTGAACGTCGATGGCTGGATAATTATGTGTTACGCCTGAATCAGCAGCCGGGGCGGCAGGTCAGCATCGCGCTCTCACCGGGCAGCGACCCGGATTCGGTGATCCTGGACTATCTGGTGCATGAAACCAAGCCGTGGCTGGCCTACGCCCAGATATCCAACACCGGCACGCCGCAAACCAGTTCACTGGTTGAACAATTCGGCTTTATTGATGATCAGTTAACCGGCCATGACGATATTCTCAATGTCAATTACGACACCGCGAGCTTCAGTAAAGCGCAGGACATCAACGTGTCGTATCAATTTCCCATTTTCGGCATTGATCGTGTGCAGGGGCGGATATTCGGCGGTTATCAGCAGTACAACGCGTCGAATGTTGGCTTGGGTAATCTGAATTTTAATGGGCGTACGGCTTTCGGCGGCGGCGAACTGATTGTAAACCTGGCACAATTTAACAATCTGTTTGTTTATGGCGTGCTGGGCGCACAATATCAGCAGGTTACTGTGGACAATGTGAGTTTCCAGCAAAATGGAAGTGCGGATTTCTTTCTGCCCTATGTTTCTTTACGATTGGATCGCACCGGTAATACATCGCACCAGACCGGAAACGTGACGGTGCTGGGGCAGTACACCAATGCCTCACAACAAGCGTTGAATAATCTTGGCCGGCTGAATACCGATCCGACTTGG
>JAKAZF010000381.1 GCA_021826605.1 Planctomycetota bacterium
AAAAGATCACGGTCGGTAAATGCATATCGCTGGCATTGCGAAAGAATGGTCTCTTCAACTTCTTCCAACCGTTTGAGGTCGCTGGGAATTTCCATTCGACACCAAAATCCGCGGGAAGCAGAAGATACACCGATTGAGCGGTGTGTGGTGGTTGTTTTTTCCAGTCGCATTCGTCCCATAAAGACGCCCGTTCTGAACTTGGCGCAAGTGATTACCAATCCATGCGATTCACGGGCATCCATACCCTCTTGCGTGACACACTCAACTAACCTTACCGCGCCGGCTACGCACCGGGAAAAGCTCGCCCCAAGCGGGTGTTATGTGACGCCCTGCTTGTTTTGCGGCTCAAAGCTTTCTTTCGCCTCCTTTATTGTCGGATAGATCCGAAACAGTTTATTAAGTTTTGTGATAACAAAAACTTCAAATATCTGAGGATGGATATTGCAGAGACGCAATTGTCCATCATGATTACGAACTTTGTTGTTAACGGTTATAAGTGTGCCCAACGCGGCGGAGGACAGATGATCCACCCCGGCAAATGATATGATAACCTTGGGGCGGTGTTCGTTTTCGACCAATGCGACAAGCTGATCACCGATTTCGGCAATATTGGCCTCATCGAGAATCTTCCGATGCGTAAATTCCACCAGAACAACATCGTCGTCTCGGGTGATTTTCAGCCTTGCTGCATCTTGAAGCATGCCTGACTCCATAACCGCTCGGAAAAGGAAGGTTCCTGCCGGGCAGTTTGCCTCTTTAACACCTTTAATCATACGCGCCCAAGGCGGTGTGTCAATGATTTTTTTGCAAATATCAAACTCGCGGTCAGGCTTGCAACGTATATAATACCGCAGCGTTGAATCATTCTGGTGTAGTCGTGAGGTTGTTGATTTGGATAAAAGCCTGATGGGCATCTTCATTTGGGGAGGCGTGCTGATTGCCGTGGTCATCGTTGGCTGGCTGGTGATTCGAAGCATTCGCCGGCGAATTACCAATCCTCCCACGGAAATCACGGGCTTCGGCTTTTCACTTAAACAGATTGAAGCTATGTACAAAAACGGCGAACTCACGGAAGATGAATACAAGGCCCTGAAGCGGCGCAAGGCCGAGCAGGCCGCGCGCGCGGCGGAAAAATTTCTGACTACCCCCAATCGCAATGCTTCCAATTTCAAAAAAAAATAATGGCAAAGCCGGGAAGTCAGGTATACTGGTGCGCAAGCAAGCGTACGCGCGTCCATGCGCGGCCGCGGTGGGTGGCGGAATTATTGACGGCGTTCGGGGAAGTGCTTTTGTGGCGCAACATAAAATATCCAACGACAAACAACATACGGCCTGGGTATCGCTTATGGCCAGTCTGGGCATGACGATCTTAAAGCTGCTGATGGCACTATTTACCGGAAGTCTGGCAATCCTTTCCGACGCGTTGCATAACGCGGTAGATGTACTGGCAACCATTATCACGCTTATGGCGGTGCATATCAGCGATCGGCCGGCGGATCAAACGCATAATTATGGGCATGGAAAAGTGGAAAATCTCTCGGCGTTTGCGGAGAGCATCATTCTGGCCCTGACGGCCATGTGGATTTTATGGCGTTCGGTGGTACATTTTGGCCATCCCCATGCCCTGCCGGTATTGCCAACGATTGTCGCTATTGTGGTCTTGTGCGTGGCTATCGGCGTGGATATATGGCGAACCCTGCAACTGGTCCGTTCGGCGAAAAAACATGGCAGCGAGGCATTACGGGCCAGCAGTGTGCATTTCCGTATGGACTTGATCAGTGCTGCCGTGGTGCTTGTTGCATTGCTGGTGTCTTTGTTAAGCCACGGCCGACTGGCATGGATGGATAATCTCGGCGCATTGGTGGTGGCGATTCTCATGATCGCAGCCGCCATTCGCCTGGCGTTGCATTCGGTGGATGTGCTGGTGGACCGGGCCCCGGAAGGCGTGGATGAGCAACTGCAGGAAATTATCCGGCGGGTGCCGGGTGTGATGGATGTGCCCCGCATCCGCGTGCGCCAGGGGGGAAATCGCCGATTTGTGGATACGACCATTCGCGTCAATCCGACGGCGACGCTGGAAGAGGGGCATCGGATTGCGACATCCGTTGAATTGGCCGCTTCCAATGAACATCCGAGCATTGATATAACCGTGCATGTGGAACCCGGTGATGCCGAACCGAGTCTGGCGGCGATTGTACGGAGTTTGGCGGAAGCCATGGGTATGGCCGTTCACGCGGTGCACGCGCATACGATCAACGAACGGGTCTACCTGAGTTTTCATGCGGAATTCGGGGCGGAGATAACCGTGGCCGATGCGCACGGCAGAGTTTCGGAATTGGAAAAGCGCATTCGCATGCGTTTGCCGCAGGTTGCGGAAATTGCCAGTCATATTGAACCGGCGTCCGCCGGAGCGGACTGATGTTAAGCGTTTGACGGGATCACACATTATGGAATCGGTATTGAATGTTGCCCTGAAAGAATGGTCGGTGGTGTGCGATGCGGTGCTATCCGGACAACAGTCATTGCTGTTGCGGAAGGGTGGAATATATGAATCCGGCGGTGAATTTGAACTGGAACATTCGCGTTTTGTTTTGTTTCCAACTGTGTTGCATCAGAAGCCCGATTCCGTGAAACCCGCCTGGCGTGATGGAATTAAAACCGTGGACCGGGAGCCTGATGAAGTGACCATCCGCGGATGGGCGGAAGTGTTTTGGATTTTCCGCGTGCCGGATCGCCCGGCAATGGACCGGTTGGATGATCTGCACTTATGGGATAAACCGCTGATTGATATGCGGTTCAATTATCGCCCGGATTATCCGCTGTATGTGATTGTTTTACGTGCCTGGGCGTTGCCGGAACCGTTGAAAATAAAGATCGACGAGCAATACGCGGGGTGCAAAAGCTGGGTGCCATTAAAGGAATCGGTTGCCTTGCAGGGCAGCCGGGTAATCAAACCCGATGAGGAATTACAGGTTATTAAGCAACGCATTGAAAAGACGTTTGGCGGCGTTACATGGTGACAGACTGATCCGTTGCTTCGAGAAAATGCGGTACACCGACGGCGTTCCAATCGTGTTCGGGCAAGAGGCTGGTGAATGTATTGTTTGGACAGACAACGGCACGGCCTTGGCAAATCACGTTATTAAATCTATCATCACCGTATTGGCGGATTTCCGCTTGAGTAGGAATTGCTTTTGATGAACGTAAAATCTTCGACTGCGGCAGCATTGCATGACCATCCACGCGGGATTGCCGTGCTCGGCAGTACCGGATCCATTGGTACCAATACGTTGAACGTCGTTTCGCATCTTGCCAAACATGGCCGGCCATTTCAAGTTATCGGACTTGTGGCAGCATCGAACTGGAAAAAGCTGGCCCAGCAGGCCGTGGAATTCAATCCGAAAATCGTCATTTTAAGCCAGCCGGTATCGGCTCAGGATTTGGCTGAACTAAAATCTGCGTTGGCCCATACTGATATTCAAGTGCAGACGGGCGATGATGCGGTAGTGGCATTGGCCCGGCGGGACGATGTGGAAGTCGTGGCTGCCTCGGTGGTAGGGGCGGCAGGATTGGCTCCGGTTCTGGCGGCTGCGGAGGCGGGCAAATGGATTGCCCTTTCGAATAAAGAAGCTCTGGTAGTGGCTGGATGCCTGGTTATGCCGCTGGCGGAAAAATTCGGGGCTACAATATTACCGGTGGATTCTGAACATTCCGCCATCTTTCAATCACTGCGTTCCGGCGAAGCGCGGGAGATTGACCGCATTATCCTCACGGCCAGCGGTGGGCCATTCCGCAGTTGGCCGGTAGAAAAGATGCGGACGGCCACGGTGGATGAGGCGTTAAATCATCCGAATTGGCGGATGGGACCCAAAATTACCATTGATTCCGCCACGTTGATGAATAAGGCTCTGGAGATTGTTGAAGCTCATTGGCTTTTTAATCTTCCGGCGGAAAGTATTGATGTTGTCATTCATCCGCAGTCGATTATTCACAGTATGATCGAATTTGTGGATGGCAGCATCATCGCGCAACTTGGAACT
>JAKAZF010000382.1 GCA_021826605.1 Planctomycetota bacterium
GCAGGGTTGAATTGGTGATGCAAGGAAGCGCCACAGATCGCAAACACTTGCTTAATTTGCTGCAAAAGCGATACAGCGGGTACATTAGCGGTTTGGTCGAGGAGGCAGCGCCGTCCATTGAGTCGACGGGCCGAATTGTAATTTTACGGTAATGTCACAGCGGATCGGTAATGTATAACATGCGTCAGACCATCAAAAGGAACCATCAACGGTGAATAAGGCACAGAAAGTTTTGTTGACGACATTAGCGATTTTTGGCGTCATCTCAGTCATTTTTATCTTCCTCCATGCACATTTTCTCGCCGCGGCCGAGCAGACCTCCAATGTGGCGGTTAGCGCATCGAAAGGCAACCATGGTGTGGCGGCGCATTACGCCAATTACGTAGCCCGTGAAGAGATTACGACTCGAATGTGGATGGTGATCTCTTTCATGATCACCGGGTCATTAATGGTATTGGCATTCATCGAGTTTGCCGTGTTACCGCTGCTTAGCCTTAAACGCATAGGTGCCCTCTGCCGAGTTACCTATTACGAAGGTATCCTGCAACCATTCACACTGGTGACATTTCTCATCGGCTTGGCAGCAATTGTGGTAACAACCTTCATCCCATTTGACACCTTCGGCGAAGATACGACGATGTACCGTGATATCGCGATCTCCTTTGTGTCGATGTTTGTCCTGATCATAACAGTGTTTGTCACGGCAAAAGTCATTGACGAGGAAATTGAAAACCGAACGATGCTGACGCTGATGAGTAAGCCACTGGCACGTTGGCAGGTTATTATTGGAAAATATCTGGGTATCGTATGTATTGTGTTTGTTACGTCTGCGATATTGATGATGTTTGCCGCCGGTTGCGGCTGGCTGCGTTACTTCTCCGACCAGCGAATTGACATCTACGTAGCAAGCCTCCAGGGCCGGGCGCAATTATTCTGGGATAACGACCGCGCCGTCCTGTTGATGATTCCCGCCTTTTTGCTGGGTTTTCTGGAGATGTCCACCCTTGCCGCCATCAGTACGGCAATCGCGACGCGCTATTCATTGGCAATCAACATGACAGGCATCATCATTCTTTATATCGTAGCCAATTTGACGCGCTTTTTGCCGGCCCTGCACGCGAGCGGAGCATTGGCCGCCACCCTTAACAGCCTGAGCTATCTCCTGCCGTACTTGAGCAATTTTGACATCAATCAATGTCTGGTATATCGCCGGGTTAGCATGCCAGGCCACTACGTCGCCGGCGCGCCAACTTGGGGAGAAATATGGCAATATGTGGGTATGGCGAGCCTGTACGGCCTGATGTACATTGGCGCGGCGCTGGCCGCCGCGGTCGCCTTATTCCGTAATCGGGAGTTGATCTGAGGCGGAGTTGGTTTCCCCCGCCGCACCCTGAAAAATGACTGATGTGTCGAGCGAACATGTTGAGCCTGCCGTAGGTTATACTCCATGTCTATGACCGAATCGGTGCAGGACAAGCGCCCCGCGCAGCCACCATCTTTTTTTGCTTTGGGTTATGACGGCCTACCCGAAGAGTTTTGCGTTGCCGATCAGTTGTATCGACGTAAAAAGGTTTTCAAGCACGATTTTTTTGCCGCCACAGGTTTGTATTCCGATGCTTCCGGTCAACTGGTCGTGCTGAAATTACAACGAACATTTCCGCTGTTTGGCTTCCCTATGCAGTGGCTTGGTGCCCGCATCGCGCGGCATGAAGTCGCCATTTTTCGCCAATTACAGGGCATCCGCGGCATACCGAAATTTATCGGAATTTACGGGCTGACCGGCTATGTGCATGAATTTATTCCGGGGGAAGATTTGAGTCCGGAAATGCACCCTGGTGAGGCATTTTTCGCCAATCTGGCGCAACTATTTACCGATTTGCACGCCCGCCACGTAGCCTACGTGGATACCAATAAACGCGAGAATATTCTTTTTGGTGCCGACGGAAGACCATACCTGATCGATTTCCAAATATCTTTCTGGCTGCGGCAAGGCAGAGATGACAGCTATCTGGCGCAGTGGATATTCAAACGACTGGTGCATGAAGACTGGTATCATTTTTACAAACATAAAACGCGGCTCGCTCCGCAATGCTGTTCTGCCGAGGACTTCGCCCGAGCCGAAAATCGCAGTTGGTACATCCGACTTCACCGATTGATATTTCGCCCGCTGATTCAACTCCGTCGGAAATTTCTGGCGCAGTTTAAGAAGTCTCCAACTGAATTACGGTAATATGTTGACTGATGCACCCCCCTTCACGGAGTTTTTATGACCGATCCGGTCGTTGTCACAGGTATCGGGGTTGTTTCACCCAATGGAATTGGAACGGCTGCCTACACCGAAGCGTTGCGCTGCGGTATTAGCGGCGTGAAAATGATTTCCGGGTTTGACACCTCAAAATTAAAAATCAGGTTTGCAGGACAGGTTGCGGATTTTGTTCCGCAGGATCATATGGACCCCCGCGATCTGCGGCGCATATCGAGAACCGCCCCACTGGCCGTAGCCGCAGCACGCGAGGCTTTGACGATGGCCGGCATAGCCCATCCCATTGCCAATGCTGATCAATCGCAGCAGATCGGTATGCTTCTGGGCACAGGTGGTGGAGGGCAGGAATTTGTGGAAAATCAATATCGCATCCATTACACGGGCGAGGGTAAATCATCGCCTTTTACGGTACCGGCTGGAACGCCAGGCAACTTGTCGAGCGAAATCTCTATCGCTTTGGGACTTCGGGGACTCTCGCATGTGATAACCAGTGGATGCGCCAGCAGCACCGACGCCATTGGCTATGCCACCATGCACCTGCATTCCGGCCGGCTTCCGATGGTGCTTGTGGGTGGCGCTGACGCCCCCATCGCCGAAGGTATTATGCTCGGTTTTGAGGCCATGCGCATTTTAGCCAGCCCACAAAATCCAGTGTCCCAATCATCACGGCCCTTTCACGCGGATCGGGATGGCTTTGTCCTCGGCGAGGGATCATGGATGCTCGTGCTGGAAAAGGAGTCGCACGCCAGGTCGCGGGGCGCCAAACCGCTTGCCGAAATTCATGGGTGGGGTTCCACCTGCGACGCCTATCATCGGGTACAGCCATCTCCCGATTGCACGCAGTCAGCACGGGCGATACTGCTGGCCATCGAGCAGGCCGGCATTTCTCCCGGGCAGATTGAGTATGTGAATCTTCACGGAACCGGCACCAAACTCAACGATGTGCTGGAAACGCAGACCATGAAACGTGCCCTTGGCGATCGCGCTAAAGCTATACCAATGAGCAGTGTAAAGTCGATGATCGGCCATCCCCAAGGCGCATGCGGTGCCGCCGGACTGGTGGCGACGATTCTCAGTTTGCGGGCAGGCTTTGTACATCCCACCATCAACCTCGATCAACCCGATCCCGATTGCGATCTCGATTACACACCCCATGAATCGCGTCCTACTGACGCTCAGTGGGCGTTGTGCAACTGCATTGCCTTTGGCTCAAAAAATTCCTCGCTGGTGGTGCGGGTGCGCCGTGACTGAACATTCATCATGAATGCAAACTATGCCGACGGCCGCTGAAACTCCAGCAGTTCCGGTGGCACTTGCCGAAGGCCACGCTTTTTTGCGAGGCACACATAATGGTGCATGCTGCGGCGGTAATGCCTTTCAACGCGCGCGTCGATGGGGATACCGCGCGTACGCATCTGAGTGAAGGCCCATTGCCAGACATGATATTCCTCCAGACATCGCGGTCGGAATTTACGAAAGCCGATCGCGTGGTGTCCCACTTCATGCAGAAAAATGCAGGCACTCACGGGCGAGCGCGGATGAGGTGCCGATATCAACCGTTTGACATCCCCATTACTGTAATGAAGTTCATACGCCACACCGCTCATGCTCCGACGCCATTTTCGGATGCTGATATCAAAGCTTAATTTCATTTCGAGCACGAGTTGATCAAAAAACATGCGTCTGGCGCGCCGACCTTTACAAGGATAATTTGACGGCCCGTTTGTTTTATTCAATTCCTCAACACCAATTGCCGGAACCGCCCCGCCTTTCAC
>JAKAZF010000383.1 GCA_021826605.1 Planctomycetota bacterium
CGGGCGCGTGTTCTGGGCCCGACGAAAACGACCGCTGATAACGCGGATGCCGCGGATACGAAGGGGGTGTATGGGATTGCTCGGGACGCAACCGCTCAAGCAGGCGTCAAACCCCGGGCCTTAGCGCGTGGATCTATGCAATGCAAGCTATACACATTATCCGCGTTATCCGCTTAGCGAGTTTACCCCGTGCGCGCCGGGGCGGTCCACGCCCGTGTTTTCAAACAGGCTCTCAGGTATCCGTTTGCCGCACAAGTGTTAAAGGCGTACAATTTCAGCGGTAATCAGATGGGCCGGTTGGACTTGTCTATCAAAGATGCCGCCAGTTGCCGAGGTCATTAAAGTTCATCGCCTCGGTCTGATTGAACCCGCCACGGCATGCGGGGGCGGCTCATTGGTGTAACGGGGTGTACATGCAGCTTTCCAAACGCACGCAATATGGAATTCGTGCACTGATCTGTTTGTGTGAAGCGTATCCCAGGGGCTACATCCAAACGCGGGAGCTTGCCGCCCGGGAAGGTTTGCCGCCGAAATTTCTTGAATCCATTTTGTCGTCACTGGCACGCGGTAAGTTTTTAATTTCCAAAATAGGATCCATGGGAGGCTATCGCCTTGCCCGCAGTCCGGAGAACATTATAGTGGGGGAAGTTATTGGCCGGCTGGAAGGCAAGAAGCTCACGCAGGAAAACGTTGAACTTCATGACGACATGAAGCCAGGGGAAATGGCTGTGGAAATATTGCAAACCCGAATTTCCGCCGCCATGTGTGAAGTTATGGATTCCACAACGCTCGCGACGCTTGTGGAACAGGTCAACCAGAAAAGTCGCGGGGGGCAGATGTACTATATATGACACCCGGACCCGCACCATCTTCGCCCGGTTTATCGCCGGGAAACGCGCCTAAATTGCCCCAGTCCGGCGGATTTCGCCGGCACCTGCAGTCGGTATTCATCGGCGGTTTTGTCGTTCTCATACCGCTGCTGGTCACGCTCTACATTGTGAGTTTTATTTACCACTTTGCCACAGGGTTTTCATATCCCGTCGCGCAGTGGATGCTCAAGTCCAATGTCTTCGGTCGCATTGCGCCGATTGATACCACCAAAGCCACGGGGTATCTGGCTCCCGTATTGGCTGTGGTGCTCACTGCGGGATTTATCTACCTCATTGGCGTACTGAGCACGTTTGTCATCGGCCGGCAGATTCTCAATGTGGTGGATCGCTTTATTGAAAATTTGCCGCTGCTGAAAGGTATTTATGGTACCACCAAGCAGGTCATCGGCGTGTTTCGTCAAAGCGGCGGGGGAGCCGGGTTTCAGCGCGTGGTGCTCGTGGAATTCCCACGCCAGGGACTCTGGACCATCGCCTTTGTCACCAATGAAATCACGGACACATCGCGTGGAGAAAAATACGTCACGATATTTATCCCCATGACACCAAACCCGACCAGCGGATTTTTTCAGATGGTGATGGAGCATGAAGTTCGCAACACGGATTGGACCGTGGATCAGGGCATTAAAATTGTTTTAAGCGGTGGCCTGCTGGCACCTACAGAATTGAACTTCGGCGACACGACATCCGTACCCGCAGTGCTGAAAACTGACGATGTCCCGTTGACCTGAACGATGCCGATACAATATCCCGCAGCGTGTCACGATCGGGCAATAGCATCATTGCAACGCGCAAGCACAAAATCCGATTTCAATTCAATGATTCAATATTGACCCTGGGAGCGGAAAGCAGAATTCCCGCGGCCACAACCGCTAAAATGGCGGCATAGCCATACGCCCAAACCCATGATGCCTGAATGTTGTATAGCAACCCCATGAGGATGTTGGCGAAAAACAGGCCCAGGCTGCGCGTGGCGGTTAATGCGCCCATGCCGCCGCCGGTTTTTTTCTGCGGGATAATCAGCGAAATAATGGTGGGTTCCAGCGTTTCAATTACGCCCAGGGCCAGCCCCATCAGGGCCACAACCGGGTAATACAGGAACGCGGAGTTGTGCAGTGTGCTGACCACCGCCATGCCCGCCGCACCGATTCCACCCGCCAGATAACCCGCCAGAGCCAGAGCTTTCACATTGCGCTTATTAAATTTGCCGACCACCAGTCCGGTCAGGGCCGATACGCCAAAAAATACGACATATGCCAAAACCGCCAGGGCCCGGCTGCCGGTGGCCTGATCAACCGTTAGAATCGGAAAGCCGAAACTAAACGAGCTGAACCCATAAAGGCCGGTGGCCCAAAGCAATCGGTAGTACAGCCCGCGATGCCCCGCATCACTTGCCGGGGCGGATGTTGGCGTGACGGAAGACGGCGGAACAGGTTCTTCAATTTTCTTACTGCGCACCATGGCCAAAACCGCACTGGAACAAAGCAGTGGAATAATGGTGATCAGAAAAATGATTTTTAGCGGCGTGCTTCCCCAAATCAGGATCATTGCGCCAGTGGCGGCAAGAAAGCCGCCCCCGATATCCAGCGCGTGCAGAAAACCGAATGCGCGGCTGCGGTTGGTGCGGGAAACCATCTGCGCCATAAGCGTGCGGCGGGGTGGGGATCGGAAATTTCTGGCCCACCAGCCACCGGCAAACAGAGCCACCGCCGTTACCGGCGTGGCGGCCAATCCGGCAAGTGACAAAAGCGGAATAAATAAATTGCCTGTAATGGCCATTTTTTTATGACCATAACGGTCGCCCAGTTGCCCGCCAATTAAACCGAATATTGCGCCAGGTCCATAACTGATGGCTGTTGCCAAGGCAAAAACCCAGACCGCCGCGTGCAGATTCATTACCAGAAAAAGGGGAAATATCGCCAGCACGGCCTGATAGCCCAGATCGGCAAAACATGCCGACAGACATATAAACAGCACATCGCGTGTGAGCCATGTGCTGTTTGTTTCTGATGTTGCGGCTATTGCATCATTCATAACACGGGTTTTACGGCCATAATCGTTTCAGGTCAACCGTACGATGTGATATTACGGGATATCGGGCCTGTGGCCGCTTCCGCAACATGCCTGCGATTGCTTGCGAACACCATGAGCAGATTACCCGTGAGTAATGACTAAAAGGGTTCGGGCCACGGATTTCACGGATGACCCGGCGCGGCGAAGCCGCAATTAAACATCACATAGCCGCCGGCTTTGCCGGCGGTAACCGTCCGCCTAAAGGTGTGGTGTGCCGAGCTGGGAATTCTTCGCAGACCGCGAAGAATTTCACAGATTGTGACACCGATACGGAGACGAACAATTGATCACGGCGCGCCGGCAGGGAATCTGGAAGGTAAGCCGGCGAGCCTGCTCGCCGCTGCTTGAGATTCCCCGGCACGCCGGGCCAAGGCTTCAAATGCTAAATTCCAGGTTCGAGATTCCAGGTTGCGGGTACTGAAGAAACTGCTAATACCGCTAATACTGACAATACTGACAATACTGACGATACTGACAATACTGACAATACTGACAATACTGATAATACTGATAATACTGACAATACTGTCTCCGTGAAACCAGTGGATTGGAATTCTGAACCTGGAACCAATACGGTTTTTTCACGCATCACTGCAAGCCCGAGTTCATGGGGGCTGATGCTGCACAATGCCGCACCTTATCCCACGCGTGACGGCAATGTGCCCGGCGGACGAATGGATATGCGGTGGTTACGATTCCCGGGCGGTGACAAATCGGGCCATATCAATGAGAATCTGCCGGATTTCCGACTCCGGCAAATCCGAAATAGCCGCAATGGCCTGATCGACCAGTTGCTGCGCACGGTTGCGGGCGTACCGCATTGATGGGCTGGGGATTAACAATTGCCGCGCATTGTCGATGCGATCGGGGGCATCCGATTCAAGCAGGCTGATCAGCAATTGCTGGTGGGTGGGGGCGGCGGTGGCCAGAAAATGTATCATCGGCAAGGTCAGCTTGCCTTTTTCAATATCCGTCCCCAATGATTTTCCGACCGTTTTCTGCTGGCCGGCGATGTCCAGCAGATCATCGACAATCTGAAATGCCATGCCTAGATCCCAATCCTAATT
>JAKAZF010000384.1 GCA_021826605.1 Planctomycetota bacterium
TACACCCCACATTGACCAACTGGCTGCGCAAGGCGTGCGGTTCAACGGCGCCTACACCTGCGCCCCGGTCTGCGGACCGTCCCGCTCAGCGCTGCTCACGGGCCTTTATCCGCACAGCAACGGCGTGCTTGGGAACGACATGGCGCCCCATCTGGATATTCCCACGCTGGGTCAGCGATTGCGCGATCGCGGTTTCGCAACCGGCTATATCGGCAAATGGCATCTGGACGGCAGCGATTATTTCGGCCTGGGACGATGTCCGGATGGCTGGGATCCGCAATACTGGTATGACATGCGCTGTTACCTGGAGGAACTCTCAGAGTCCGACCGGTTGCGATCGCGCGATATGATGACCAATAACCAGCCAACCCTGACATCAGAATTTACCTATGCCCACCGCTGCTCGGATCGGGCAATAGCGTTTCTGCGGCAGCATGCCGGGAAAGATTTTCTTCTGGTTGTGTCTTACGATGAACCACATCATCCGTCCTTGTGTCCGCAGCCATTCTCGCAAATGTATAAGGACTATCAATGGCCTCGAACGGCTAATCACGCCGATTCGCTGGAGCAAAAGCCTGAGCATCAGCGGGTATGGGCGGCCAGTATGGCTTCGCAGAATGGTGATACGGAACAGGACCGGCAGTTGCTTGCGTATTACCTTGGGTGCAATTCTTTTGTCGATCATCAGATTGGACGCGTGCTTACGGCGGTGCGGCAGCAGGCACCGGATGCCCTGTTGATCTATACATCGGATCATGGTGATGCGTTATATTCACATAAAATTACGAATAAGGGGCCGGTAGCCTATGATGAAGTAACGCGCGTGCCGTTGATTATTCGCTGGCCGGGGCAAGCACCCGGCAATGCCGTCTGCCGGCATCCCGTTTCCCACATTGATATTACCGCGACCATTCTCGATGCATTCGACCTGCCGGTGCCTGAAGATCTGGACGGACGCAGCATGTTGGCAACCGTTCGTGATCCGTCCATCGCCACAAATCGCGAGATATTCATTGAATTTGGTCGCTATGAAGTTGACCATGACGGGTTCGGCGGATTTCAACCCATGCGGGCGATCTGCGATGGACGCCACAAGCTGGTGATTAATCTGTTAAGTTCCGATGAGCTCTATGACCTCGACCGCGATTCGCAGGAACTGGTAAACCTGATAGAAAGTCCTGAACATAGAAGTATTCGCGATCAACTGCACGATCGGCTGCTCGATTGGATGAACCGCACGCGCGATCCGTTTCGCGGGTATTACTGGGAACGCCGCGCATGGCGAACGGACGCAAGGGCGGCCACATGGGACTACACCGGCATGACCCGGCAGCGCGAAAATGAACAATACGAGCCTCGCCAACTGGATTATGCCACCGGTTTGCCAATGGTCAATGCCGTGCGACCGAAATAGATCGCTTGCGTTTGCTTGATTCAGCAGGAACTTATCGCGGGCTCAGTGCTGTCAGCGGAGCTGGTTTCAATGTTCTCGCGGTCGCGCGCCAGTTCGTTTGCAACGTCCTGAAAGCTGTGCCGGCTTGGCGGTGTAAAAGCGCTTACCGCCAGATGCGCCAAGGCTCCCGCACAGGCTGGTACGATTGGATTGTGCCATACCGGGTTGGAAGTCGGAAGCCACATCAGCGCCAGCGATACAATGGGAGTCGTGATCAGTGCGGCAACGGCTCCCTGCCAGGTTCCGCGCCGCCAGAACCGGCCAACGAGAATAATAATGGCCAAACCGCTCATGGTTACGGGCAGAAATTCAATGACAAATTGTACGATTGTACGCGCATGATAGGCCAGTAATCCCGCCACCAGCAAAGCTCCGGTCAGCGCCAGTCTCACCGCTGTAAGCGGCCGTCGCGGATAACGCCCGGTAACCAGCGGATAAATGTGACGGACGAAGAATGTGCCCGATGCAATAACATTGTAGTTCGCGCACGATATAATTCCTGATGCCACCGCTACCACGACGAGAGCCGCGAGCCACGGGGGCAGCACCTGCATCACCAGCCACAGCAGCGACTGATCGGGATTTTTCATGTGCGGATGAAGATGGTAGGCGTACATGCCGACAATTGCGACAATCGATGAAAAGGCGATGACAATCAGCCCGGCGGTTACCATGGACCATCGGGCACCTCGCTGCGTGCGCGCTCCATACATGCTCAATCGTCTTCCGGGATCCGCGACCACAGCCAGCACAAAAGTAACGATCAAACCGGCGATATTCCATCCGCCGTAGGAGGCTATTCCCAGAAACGAATTGTAGCTTGGGGGAACCGTTCGCATCAGCCCGGATAATCCGTCGGTATGATGCAATGCCGAATGGGCCAGAAAAGTGAAGCCGGTCAGCAGAATAATCGCCTGCAGAAAGTCGGTGTATACGACACTTTTAAGTCCTCCTGGTATCGCAATAATCGCCGTGACCAATGTTGTTGCCAGAACACACCAGCCACGCGGCAGGCTCGTCACCACGCCCAGCACCGCCGCACCGCCGATAATTTGAACCGTCAGCCATCCGAGTTGGGAGAGAAAAAGCGTTATATTTGAAAATTCAACTACAATCCGATTATTGTCGTAATACGACGCTATTTCCTCACTGAGCGTCATGAATTTATAACGGCGCATACCCGCAAACAGTAGTCCCGCCACAGCGGTACCCAGGCCCAGACCAATTGGATATGCCGCGCCGGCCCAGCCGTGACTGTACGCCAACCCCGATGCGCCCACCATCACACCCGCGCCGATACACCCGGCGGTGGTCGTCCCGGTGAGAATCCAATAGGGAAAACTGCGGCCGCCCACCAGATAATCGGCGGGCGATGACACGCGTCGCATCCAGAATAGCGATGCCGCCAGCATGCCCAGAACGTACAGCACCAATCCAATGGCGATAGTGGTGTGGGTCAACATGAAAACATCCTTCTTCTGCGCTGCTGCGTGTGCGGCTGAACATTTACAACACTCTGATTTATGCTGCCTCCAAGCATATCGCATCTGCTGCCATTTTTGGCGCAAAAGAGACATCATATCGCGCACAATCATCGAATAATCGTCGGTTTCCCTTAAAGGTGCATTTGTTTTTCAAATCCACGCGGCGGCGGCTGTTGCCTGCCCGGCAAGAACTTTGCTACAATTAACTCATCGGTTCGCACCATCGTGTGAGACATGGCGGACGGATCCCGGTGATAAATCCAATGAACCGGAATGTAACAACGCCTGCGTTTAATGCGGCTGAAATAAAGTTGTCTTTCGGATTCAGATGCGCCAATTGAATTGATACGTGCTTATGACTGCAAAGCTGCCTTTTCATATTCTCACCAAGCCCATCGGCCCAATATGCAATCTGGACTGCAAGTATTGCTTTTATCTTCGGAAGGAAACGCTTTTTCCGGATCATAACAAAGCCGCTGATTTCCGCATGAACCAGCAGACACTGGAAAACTATATTCAGCAATATATTGCGGCGGAACCCGCGCCGGAGATTCCTTTCGCCTGGCAGGGCGGTGAGCCAACCTTGCTTGGCCTGGAATTCTTTCAGCGTGCAGTTGAATTGCAAAAGCGATTCTGTCCGCCGGGAAAGCGGATCAGCAATGCCATTCAGACCAATGGAACACTGCTTACCCCGGCCTGGTGCCGTTTTCTGGCGGAAAACAATTTTCTCGTCGGCATCTCGCTGGATGGTCCGCGGGAATTGCATGACCGCTACAGAGTCACGCGCGCCGGAAAACCAACCTTCGACCAGGTATGGCGCGGTCTGCAGTTGCTTAAGGAACACAAGGTCGAATTCAATACTCTCACCGTCGTGCATCGTGAACTGGCTTATCATCCGGTCGAGGTTTACGAATTTCTGCGTGAGCACGGCAGCGGCTTTATGCAGTTTATCCCGCTGGTTGAACGTATCGACGCACCGACGGGCCATTTAACGGATGGCGGCCCGCTGCATGTTCTGCAAACGCAACCGGCGGTGGCACCCTGGTCGGTGGAACCGCTGCAATTCGGAAAATTTCTTGCGGAAATAT
>JAKAZF010000385.1 GCA_021826605.1 Planctomycetota bacterium
AACGCATTGATCAACTTGATCACAATATTGTCGAACTGCTTAATGCGCGGGCACGCATTGTGGTGGAGATCGGCAAAATCAAGCAGCAATCCAATGCGCCGATCTACGCGCCGGACCGGGAGAAAATTGTTCTCGAACGCATTCGCAATGCCAATAAGAGTGTCGGCGGACCGTTGCCCGACGCCTGCCTTGAGGCTATTTACCGCGAATTAATGTCCGGCAGTTTTGCCCTGGAAAAGCCTCTGCGCATTGCTTACCTGGGACCGAAGGGAAGTTTTTCCCATCTGGCCTCGGTTAAAAAATTCGGTTCGTCCGTTGATTATGAGCCGGTGGCCGATATCGCCAGCGTATTTGATGAAGTGGCTCGTGGCCATGCCGATATGGGTTTGGCTCCCATTGAGAATTCGACCATCGGAGGCATTGTGGAAACCATGGACGCGTTTATTGAATATCCGCAGGTTACCATTGTGGCGGAAATGCAGATTATTGTGCATCATCATCTGCTGGCCATGTGTGAGCCGGGAGAAGTGAAAAAAGTATACAGTAAACCCGAAGCGCTGAATCAGTGCCGGCGCTGGCTCAATGCCACCATGCCGGATGTGCAGCGCATACCAGTGGCATCCAGCAGCAAGGCGGCGGAACTTGCGGCGGCGGAGACGCATGCCGCCGCCATCGGATCATCTCTGGCGGCCGAACTTTACATGCTTAAAACGCTTTTCGCCAACATTGAAGACAATCCCAACAATGTCACGCGCTTTCTGGTCATTGGCCGCCAGCCGCCCCGCCGCAGCGGTGATGACAAGACGTCCATTATCTTTACCACAGCCCATAAATCCGGTGCGCTGGTGGATGTGCTGGACGTGTTCCGTAAGAATGAAATTAATCTCACCAACATTGCCACGCGCCCCAGCCAGAAGCGCAATTTCGAATATTATTTCTTCACTGATCTGCTCGGGCACAGCGAAGACCCGGCATTGAAAAAGGCGCTGGAACAAGTGCGATCGCATTGCCTGCATCTGGCTGTTCTGGGAAGCTTTCCCCGCGCCATTGAGACCCTGTAGTGTGGAAAGATAATCGGGCCGGACAAACCGACCGCGGATTCCGGCCCGGCTCGCAGTTGGAAGCCGGCCGTCAGGGCCGGGCACCGAGATAGCGAATTCGCGTGCGCCGCCAATGCGGTGAATTAATTTCCTCCAGCAAGGCATCGGAAATGGCCACCCGCAGGGGGCTTCCACTGGGCAGGGCTATGGCGTAATACTGACGTTGCACCAGTTCCGGCAAGATCCGGATATCGCTTGCAAACTGCCCGCGGATTAAATATCGCAGGATCGGAGCATCGTAAAGCAGCGCATCAATCTTGTGATCTCTCAATGCCTCAAGTGCCGATTTCACGTGTGCAAATAACCGGGGCTTTATGCCCATTTGGCGCAAACAATCCTCGCTGCTTGACGGCGTGACGGTTCCAACACGCACGTTTCTCAAACTCTGCAGGTTTGTCACCGGCGAGGTTAATCGTCCGACGGTCAAACTCGAGGTAATCGATGCCGTAAAGCTTGACGCCGCAATGACTCCGATAATCATCCAGGTAATTCCAACAGCCCGGCCCAGCGATGTCTGCGGAATCTTATCTCCATATCCCACGCTGGTCATGGTCTGCGCCGACCACCACATCCCCGAACCAATGCCCTGGAACACCCCGCCGCCAAATTGCCCCGGATTACCGCGCCGCTCAATGAACCAGATCAACGTTCCCGTTCCGATCAGCACCGCTCCAAAGCCCAAAAGTAACGCGAGAACCTTCAGAGAAAACAATTGCTGCAGCACCAGTCGCCATGGATTTTCCCGATGCGCACGAACCGCAATAGCCAATCCGGTAACGTAAAACGGCTGACTGAAATCCATGCGTTTTTGCCGACCGGCGGTTACGGTAATAGCCGCGACCCCCGCATCCAGCGACTTGTTCTGCACACGTTTAAGAAGTTGCTGAAAGGTCATTCCCACTATGTGATAACGCCAGCCCATCCGATGTGCCACCGACCGCCAGAGATCAATGCTCAAGCCGGTCCACTGTCCATCGGCCCGTTTCATTGCAAATGGAGGGGCAAAGGTCGTTCCAATTTCAAGGATTTTGCCGGGTGTCGCCGCATTCACTGCGCGAACGCCTTGCGCCGGCAGCACCAGACCGCACAGCAATTGGAGCAATCCAGCCAGCACAAAACAACGACATCGGAATAATGAGCGGTTTCGCATCAAGGCTTATGGTGCGCGCACACTGCCGGACCGTCAAGTGACTCGTTGTCCGCACCGCCGCCCAGGTCCGACGCGCGCGTCAAGGGCATACCAGAAAAGCAGATCCGGCAATTGCACCGGTTGCGGGACCGATGTATTCTTGTCGCCATTGGCTGAGATTCGGCCTTGGATCTGGAGATAATCAAATGGCGGAAAAAACTGCGACTAAAAAGCGTCCGGCCCGGCAGCAGATGCTGGAGGCGTTGGCGGCAAGCGAAAAAACCATTACCGAACGTCGTGAGATTGCGGGAACCCCGGAAGAGAAACTCGCCGCCAAGGCTATTGCGGAAGCGGTAACGGCCGCGGATGAGCTTTCCAGTCGCGGGGTGGTGCAGTCGATTGGGGAACTCAAGTCCAGCATCGGGCGACTGCTGGGAGAACTCTCTGACCGGCTCGAAGAACAGGTTGCCCGGTACACGCAGGTGCAGAAGGCCATTATCGCCAAGGAAAACGAACTCAAGGATATTTACGAAATACAGCGATCCGCATCCACGCTCACGGCATTGATTGATGCCCATGCCCAGCAGCGTGAAAAAATGGAGCAGGAAATCACCGCCGCCAAGGAGCAACTTGAAAGGGAAGTCGCACAGACCCGGGAATCCTGGCAGCAGGAGAAACAGCAGCGCGAAGCGGAAATGAAGGAACGCGATGCGGCCGAGCAGAAGCGCCGCGAGCGGGAGAAGGAAGAATATCGATACAGCTTTTCACGCGAACAACAGCAGGCCAAGGATCAGTTCGCGGACCAGATGGCCAAGGCGCAAAAAGAATGGGACGAACGGAAGGCTAAACTGGAGGCGGACCTTGCCCAGCGCCAGCAGACGATCAAGAGCCAGGAACAGGAAGTAAATGAACTACGACATAAGGTTGAGGCATTTCCGAAGGAGTTGGACGCGGTAACCGCCAAAGTGATCAAGGAGACAACCGCACGCCTGCAGCAGGAGGCATTAGCGCGTGAGCAACTGTTAAAACAGGAGTTTGAAGGCCAGAAGAATGTGCAGACCACGCGAATCGCTTCGCTGGAGCAGCAAGTGGCGGAGCAGGCGGAGCGTTTGACCAAGCTTCTCGGGCAGGCGGAGAAGGCGTATGCTCAGGTTCAGGAAATTGCGGTGCGGGCGATTGAAGGGTCTGCCAGCGCCAAGCAACTGGCCCACCTGCAGCAACTTCTGGCCGAACAGGGACGCAAGCCGGCATCGGAACGATGAAGTAGCGGTTGGTACGATCGGATGCTGGCGAAGCCTCGCTGAATCGGGCGATTTACTGATAAATATCGAGGCGGCGCATTTATTGCAACCGGTACATTCCTGCCTTTCGTCCGGGGGGAGTTAGCCGACAAAGCTAATAAAATGCTTGTGGGGCAAGGGTTTGGCTGATTTTGTCATTTTCCATTGCTGTCACCACCCCGGCAATTTGAAGGCCCCCGGTTCCGGTGCCGATCACGATGCCACTACTGCCACCCTTATCTCGTTTCCCGCAGCCCGATTCATCGCCATCCGCCCCCGCCCTGGCAGTCATTGCTTATTGCTCCATTCAAACTGGTATAACATCAACACCCAACGGTGACATTTCTACTTCGGCTAAGCGGAAACAACTCTACTGCAGTACAACAGCGCCAACGGCATACCGCTTGCAAATATACCGCCGTGCTTATACAAACTCATGCGGCTGAAAATGGCGGCGGGAGGTACCGGCCGGCCATTTCCGGCTCTTTGGGCTTTTTTTTTGGAGTGTTCCCTCA
>JAKAZF010000386.1 GCA_021826605.1 Planctomycetota bacterium
GTTGGAAAAAGTTGCGCCGCTTGTGACAGCTTATGCGTGCCTGATATTGGAGGATACGGATAAGAAATAATACCCCCCAACTGCCGTGCTTTCTGATCGAGCGGCACGCAGTGGTTAACATCTTTATTTCTGGATAGTTGGCCCCGCCTGCGACGGGAGAGTTCTGTCGCGGACCGGTGTCCTGTAAACATTTCGTGGAGCTTTTATGAGAAATGGAAATTCTCTGGGCCCGAGGTGCGCGCCCATTTTTATAAAAATTTCTGCATTTATAATGATTGGCTTGATCTGTTCGCAGGCGGCGGCAGCGCCGCCGCAGGGCAAAGAGCGGTCCGAAATCGCTTTGCTGAAGGAAGAAGTGGCCGGTCTTCAAAAGCAAATGCGTGGCTACAACGCCTTGCGCCGTGAGGTGGCCCGGTTGCGTAATCGACGCGATCGTGCACGGCGTGATCGTGAGGAGCAAAAGGAACTTAGCGTACTGATAGCCCATCTTTCATCCAGCATCAAGAACGATGCGAAGCACGACGACGGATATACGGCTGGCTACGATGACGGCTTTTATCTTCAATCGCCACATCAGTCCAATAAGCTGGTTATAAACGGCGAATTGCAATTTCGTTACATGTACACGCATTCCGAGGGATTCAGTTCGCCGGGCCCGACCGACTCTCCGTCGGCAGGTGATACGAACGGTTTTTCATTTCGGCGGGCACGGTTGACTTTTTCCGGCAATGTGATTTCGCGCCATCTGCTGTACAACATCCAGGGCGATTTCGCGGGTGATTCAAGTAACAATGGCAACTTTCAACTGAATAATCTATGGATGGCGTGGCAATTAAATTCGATGATCGGCTTCCGATTGGGCGCGTTTGCGGTGCCATTCAGCAAGGTGCAATGGTGGGAAAATGAGTACGCATTCGATTTTCAGGAAACGCCTGAGGAACTGGTGCCGTTCGATCCGGATCATTCGCTGGGGATAAGTGCCTTCGGCGATTTAATAAACAATAAGATCGGCTATGAGGTCATGCTTAACGATGGATCGCAGGCTAATGAGACAGGCTATTCCAGCGCCATCAACGGCGCGCAGGATAATCGACTGGGCATCTACGGCCGGGTGCAATGGGCGGCTGCAGGGCACGAGACGGATTTTCTCAACGAGCCTGATTACCAGTATCGCAGGCACTTTATCTGGATGCTGGGGGCGGCATTTGGGTACGAGTCGCAGAATGCGACAAGCACAGCCTTTCCATCGCCGCAGAATACGCTTTTGGCGCAGGGGCTTTCGGCGGGAAGTCCATCTGCATTTTTAGCGCCCATTGCCTTTACAGGCAACCTATATCGTGCTACGGCCGATTGGTCGGCCAAATACCGCGGGCTTTCGCTAAATTCGGCAGTGTATTTTCAGCAATTCAACGACACCCTGCCGCCCGGGCCGACAAATACATTTCAAGTGCAAACAGGCGCGGAAAGCACATATCAGATTGGCTATTTTGTTCAGGCGGGCTATTTTATCGTTCCGCGCCGCTGGCAGTTGACCGCCCGGGTGGGTCAGATCGTATCCAGCGGCCCCAAACATATGGACATTTACAGCGTGGGTCTGAATTACTACCTTTTGGGATATCATGCGTCGATCCTATCGGACATCACGTATGTTCCTGATGCGGGGTATACCGATCCGCAAACCGGAACATTTCTCAACTCGCGTGATATTATCTATAAGATGCAGTTTCAGCTTTTGTTTTGACGGCACGAAACAGGCAGGATAAGTTGGCAGCCAAGATGATTAAACCACCCATTCGTATTGCGATTGTCGGCGTAGGTAACTGCGCCTCTACCTTGGTTCAGGGGTTGTCATGGTATCGGCGTCATCAGACACAAGTCGGTTTGATGCACCCCGATATCGGCGGACTTTCGGTCGCGGATATTGAAATTGCCTGCGCGTTTGAAGTGGACACACGCAAAATCGGCACCCCAGTTGCAAAAGCCATTTTTGCCCCGCCGAATAATGCCCGCATTTTCTGCCCCGATCCGGATGATCATGGAGCGATGGTGCACGCGGGGCCCCGGTTTGATGGTGTGGCAGCGCATCTTGAGCATTTTCCCGCTGAGCGCCGTGCGGTGACAAGCGACCGCGAATCGGAACCAAGGATTGCGGATGTCGTCGGCATCCTGCGCCAATCCAAGGCCGACGTGCTGGTGAATTATCTGCCGGTCGGTTCGCAAAAGGCCACGGAGTTTTATGCCCTGGCCTGTTTGGAGGCCGGCGTGGCGATGGTCAACTGTATCCCGGTGTTTATCGCCAGCGATCCCATCTGGGCCGGCAAATTTACTTCGGCCGGCCTGCCGATCATCGGTGATGATGTTAAATCGCAATTTGGCGCGACGATCATTCATCGGCAGCTTATGGCACTTGCCGAGGCGCGTGGCATTACAGTCAGCAGCAGTTACCAACTGAATGTCGGCGGTAATACGGATTTTCTTAACATGCTGGAACGCAGCCGTCTGGGCAGTAAAAAGACCAGTAAGACCGAAGCGGTCAACAGTCAATTACACACGCCGCTGGATGCCGGGCATATCCATATTGGGCCATCTGATTACATCCCTTTTTTAAATGATCAGAAGGTTTGTTATATCCGTATTAATGCGCATGGTTTTGGCGGCCTGCCGATGGAGGTGGACGTAAAACTGGCCGTGGAAGACTCTCCCAATTCCGCCGGTGTGGTGGTTGATGCGATCAGGTGTGCATGGCTGGCGCTGAAGGTCGGTGTGGGCGGCCCGCTGACATCGGTTTGTGCTGCATTGATGAAGCACCCCCCGCAGCAGTTCGCCGACACCGATGCCGCCGCCGCCATGGACGAGTGGATCGCGGCGAAAACGCTGCTCGCATCGCAGCATAGATAGTCCTTGGGGGCGGTGCGCGAACGGAGCGATAGGCATTGTTGACTGACGGGTCTAACGGCCGCATCGGTTTTGGATGACGGCAAGGATTTTATCCGGCACCGACATGACGGATAACCGCGGCAGACGGAGTAGATCCCACCCCTCAAAGGCTTTATCCGCCTTCATCTCCGCCAGCGACAGCACTGATGAAAAGGTGGACTTATATTTAATTTCCACCACGACATCCTTGAGATCGTCATGACGGGCGGCAGCATCAGATTTTGCAACGGCTGAACCGACAATCGCTTTTTCGGTCCCCGTGTGATAAATCAATAAACCATCACCCGCCTTGATACATCGCAGGTTTTTAAGTGCCAGCGCATTGCTTACGCCGTCCCAGATGGTTGTTCCATCGGCCTGCAAATCTGCAATGCTGTAGTCAGAAGGCTCGGTTTTCAGCAGCCACGTTGGCATGAATTATTTTTCCTCATTGGGCGAATGGGCCCCATTGGGGGGCTGTTTATCGCCGGGAGATGGCGGATTGGACCGGGGCGGCACACCATTGGACCGCTGACCGTTGGTCGGTGGACGGGGTCTTTGGGGCGGACGATGGGCCGATGGCCCGGCACCGCGCCCGTTCGATCGGCCCCCGGAAGGACCGGGGCGAGAATCGCGTTCCATTCCCGGCGGTAACGCCCCATCACCCGGAAACTGCATCTCGCGACCATTGGCCAGCCGGGGACGAGGCAGATCAAATTCTTTAATCTGTTCCATCGGGACTGCGGCCCTTTTCCCGTCGTCGAATTGCACAAGCACCAGTTGGGTGAGTATCTGGCCGTCCAGCACCCATCCCTCGCCGGCGTCGGTACGCACACGGCTGTTGCGGCGCGGCAGCTTGGCTTTCAATTCTTCATAGGTTTCATCTTCGTACCGCAGACAGCACATTAAACGGCCGCACCGACCGCTGATTTTTGCGGTATCCAGCGTAGCTTTTTGCGTTTTGGCAGCCTTCATCGAAATGGGCGTCAGCACTTTAAGAAATTGCTTGCAGCAGCAGTGCTGGCCGCACTTTTCATAATCTGCAATCAGCCGGGCTTCATCACGCGCACCTACCTGCCGCATGTCAACACGGTCATGGAC
>JAKAZF010000387.1 GCA_021826605.1 Planctomycetota bacterium
AGGGTTAATACGTGGTTTTTGTGTCACATCCACGGCATTGTTGAGACACAAAAACGATTAACATCAAAAACAGTGTCGAATGATTTATTGTCCCATGCAAAACGGATGGGATTCTCGGATCGTGCCATTGGCAAACTTATTTCTTCCTCGGAAGAAGAAGTGCGCGGCATGCGCTTAGCAGCAAATATCGTGCCATACGTGAAGCAAATCGACACATTAGCTGGTGAATTTGCAGCGCAAACTAATTACTTATATATGACTTATCATGCTTGTGAGCATGATATTGAATCGTCATCGGAGCGTCCCGTTGTTCTGGCATGTATATGGCGGCCCCCGAAGCTATGGCCCATTGTCATCCGAACGCCAATCGCTGCCCCATGCAACACCCGCAGCCCACATCATGTCATATGACGCTCATCCATAAGGGGTGGAGCGCAGCTTCGGTCGCCGCTGTGCCCCCGGTGCCCGCGACGGTATTTCTTTACACCCTCCCCAATCAAGCTTTTCATTGGTTCGGTGGCATCAAACGTATTTCCGCCGAAAATTTTCCATCAGAGCACGCCCCTCCGATTCTTTCCACCAATTGCACACTTAATATTTGATTCTGCCAGCTACGCCTCGACGTGATACCCGCACCGAACATCGGCTGCCGGGTGGAAATTCACTTTGAAATTGTAGTGAGCAGTAATCATGAAAAACGTCCTCATTGGGGTGTCCGCCGCCGTTGTGTTTTTGCTGTGTGGATTCATCGGCGGCATATGGTTAACCCACAGCATGGCTTCGCACCGCCCTACGCCCCTTATTAACAGGCATGCATCTGCGGCACGCCATCGTCCAAGGATGGCCAGTGCCCCGAAGAAGCGCAAAATTCTGTATTGGTGGGACCCCATGTTGGGCCGATCGTCGATTTCATCCAAGCCCGGTGTCAGTGCCATGGGGATGAAACTGGTCCCGGTTTATGCGCCGCGCAATGGAGTGACTTCGGGCAGCGTGGTAATTAATCCGGTCATTGAACAGGACATGGGTGTGCAGACGGCGGTAGCACATCTCGGGCCGCTGACTCAGACGATCCGCACCGTTGGTTACGTTCGGAGGGCGGCACCGCAAATCACGCGCGTGGTGCTGCGAATCGGTGGCTATGTCGGCCATTTATACGCGACCACCAACGGTCAAAGCATCCATGCGGGTGCGACGATTTTGACGCTCTACAGTCCGAAGCTTTTAACCGATGAGAAAGAGATGCTGGCTGCCTATCACCTATGGCAGTCAGCACGCGGGACTGGTGATCGCGCTGCCGCTTCCGCCGAGTTGCGTTTATTCCATGCCCTTGTCAATCGGCTCATTAATCTTGGCGTGCCTGGGAGTGAGGTACGGCGAATCGTCGTTACCAATCACGCGAACAAATATCTGCCATTCAGCAGCCCCGCGTCGGGCGAAGTGAAACATATCCTCATTCGGCAGCGGTCGTATGTGTCACACGGTCAAACCCTCATGGAGATAACCAATCTCTCGTCCTTGTGGATCGATGCACACGTCTACGACGATCAGATGGCGTGGGTTAAACCCGGAAATACGATGCGCGTCCTGCCCAATTCGCTTCCGGGGCGAATACTGCGGTCAAGCGTGAATTTTATTTCTCCATCGGTCAATCGAGTTTCTCATACTGTGATTGTAAGAGGCGATTTATCTAATGCAGACGCTGCTCTGCGACCGGGAATGACCGCCACGGTATACATTAAATCGCTGGTGCGCAAGGCCGCCATCCTCATACCGCGTGACGCCGTGATTGAGACCGGGATACGCAATGTGGTTTTGATTGCCGACGGCCACGGTCATTTTCACCCCGTAAACGTCAAAGTAGGCCTGCCGGCGGCGCACGGGATGGTGGAGATATTGTCCGGCATCGGACCTGGGCAAAAAGTGGTGACCAGTGGCGAATTTCTAATTGATGTCGAATCGCAGATGCGCAGTGCTGAAAGCAATTTTTCAGCCGCCCAACCAGTAAAACATGCTGCCAAACCGCGTGGAACCAAATCAGCCGAAGCAAAGATGAATATGCCCATGCCAAAAGCCAAGAGTGCGGCAGTTCACTGAATTCGACTCAAAATGATTTTTGAAAATGAGATGACTCATGCTACGCAAAGTTATTGAATTATCCGTCGCCAACCGCGGGTTAGTTATGCTGGTCTCAGCCCTGCTATTGATTCTGGCAGGAGATGGAGCCTACCACAGCCAGCTTGACGCGGTGCCGGATCTCTCGGATGTTCAGGTATTAATCCTGACCAACGATGGGGGCCAATCGCCAGAGGTGATCCAGCAGCACGTGACATATCCGCTGGAGACGGCTCTGATATCCGCACCGCGTGTGACGGCTATTCGCGGCGAAAGTATGTTTGATTACTCGCTGATACATGTGGTGTTCAAGCCAGGCACGAATCTTTATTGGGCACGCAGCCGTGTTCTGGAATATTTAAATTATGCACGCAATCTTCTGCCCAGAAATGTGCATCCCCAACTGGGTCCGGACGCAACCGGCGTGGGATGGGCGTACCAATATGTTCTATTCCCCGGCTGGTATTGCCGCCATCACCCGGAGGGCATCTGGCACGACCTGAAAACCAACCGCTGTTATGCCCATCGAAGCGAAGATCTGGCGGCTAAACATGGTCACTGGTTAGGGTCGCTCCAACGGGTTCGGGGCTTCACGCACGCGGGCATCTCGCCTCTTTCCGGTAAGCCGCTGAAGCCTGCCAATATTAACTTGGGCAGATTGCGGGCGTTGCAGGATTGGTTTGTGCGGTTTGAGCTTGAGGCAACTCCGGGCGTGGCGGAGGTCGCTCCGCTGGGCGGGTTCGTCCGCGAATACCAAGTGGTGCTGGATCCGGTGAAGGTGCGGTCGTACCACCTGCGGCTATCGAACATTATCCATGCCATACGCGCGGCAAATAAGGCGGTGGGTGGAGGCGTAACCGAAACCGGCGAGTTTCAATACATGGTAAACAATAGCGCCTACATTACCCATCTGCATCAGTTAGGTGATGTGCTGGTGGGACGGGGCGGCCGTGGCGAACCGATATATCTGCACAATGTAGCGCATCTGCAAATTGCCGGTCAGCAGCGGCAAGGCCTATGCGAATACAACGGCCGGGGTGAAGCGGTGGGTGGCATTGTGATTGTGCGGTTTCACGGTGATACATTTCGTACCATTCTCCGTGTGAAAAAAAAGATTGCGGCCATTACCGCGAGCCTGCCGCCAGGGGTTTTGATTCGTACCGGTTATAACCAGAATAATTTGATAAAACGCGCGGTCCATACTCTATCTGATACGCTGGTGGAGGAGATGATAGTTGTGGCGCTGGTGTGCATGCTGTTTTTGCTCCATGGCCGCAGCAGTCTGGTGGCGATCGTCATCATTCCCGCCAGCATGCTGACAAGCCTGGGCATTCTTTATCTGATGCGCATAAGCGCGAATATTATGAGCTTGAGCGGCATTGCGATTGCCATCGGAGTGGTGGTGGACAGTGCCATTGTCATGGTCGAAAACGCGCATCAGCATTTGAACCGCCAGGAGGCCCGCGTCGCCTCGGGTGCTGTGCCCATGTCGCACATGGAGCTTATTCTGCACGCGGCGAGCGAGGTTGGCCCGAGTATTTTTCTCAGCTTGCTTATTATCACGGTGAGCTTTCTGCCCATTTTCATTTTGCCGGGCGAAAGTGGAAAAATGTTTTCACCTCTGGCGCTTACCAAAACTTTCGCCATGGCAACGGCGGCGATTTTATCAATCACGCTTACGCCCGTGCTGATGTTTTATCTGGTTCGGGCAAGATTCTGGAAACGGGGCACACCGGTATGGCTGGAGACGATTCTCTCTCTGTTCATAGTAATCATTCCGCCGATTGCCATCTGGCGGCTTGCCAGCAAAAGTCCATTGCTTTCCCAATACGGCTGGATCATGGTGCTTATCTGGGTGGCGCTGGCGATTATTCTGGTGTTGCCGCAGAAGATTCACGATGAG
>JAKAZF010000388.1 GCA_021826605.1 Planctomycetota bacterium
CGCATACTGCGGCAGCGTTAAGAGTTGGTAGCCACCGGCGCGCTCCTCAATGCGATACGCTGCATGCCGTTGGCCATAAATGGCGTTGAGTTCGGCAATCGCCGCCTTGATCGGCTTGGTGGAATCCAGTCCCACTGTCTGCGCCAATTTGCCGGCCGAAATGGGGGCGTCGGTGGAAAATAGTATCGCTTCCAAGACCGGGCGTAATTCCATCCCTTCAACTTCAACTGTATCCGCGGCATTGATAGGATTGCCAATATCCGCCGATGCAGTTGATGATTCTGAAATCTCAGATTGATCATCCGTCACGGAAGTAAACGTCCCCGACATGCCCGTTCTAACTTCACCGATGGTGTCCGCCGCTTCATCGTCCGCACGCACATTTTGAGTTGTCGAGTTCGCCGCTGGTGCGGTATCAGCGCCAGCATGTTCGGGTTCATCACCATCATTAATATGTTTATCGTTGATATTCATAAATTTATAAGTTCACTTCATCCAAGTCATAACACTTGAGTATTCACGAGCTGCCAGTTCCGACCTTTCTGACCGAACACCAACCAAGAATCTATAACGCAGCGGCCAAATCGTCCAGCCATATGACATTCACCCCCATCAAGTGGAGATCACATCGCCGGGTTACTGGCTATGCAGATATTCCACCACATCCCGGGCCACCCAACTCATGGCATCCATGGCACCCTGCGTACGAGCAGCCAGATGCGGGGCCAAAATGACGCGGTCCAGATTCCAAAGCGGATAATCGGTTCCGGGTGGTTCCGGGTCGTGTACATCGAGTGCCGCTCCGGAAAGTCGGCCTGATTTAATCGCATCGGCCAGTGCCTTAGCATCGATAACTTCACCACGAGCGGTATTTATCAGCAATGCCGACGGTTTCATCAAGCCCAAGCGGTCCGCACTGACAAAATGTCGGTTGCCAACTCGGTGACTCACATGGATGGTCAGAATATCCGCACGCCGGAAGAGTTCGTCCACAGCAACTGCTTCGGCAGGAAAATCAACCGCCGAACTAACATCCACCACATCATTGTAAATGACGCTCATCCCCAAGGCGATGGCGACCCGCGAGACCGCCCGACCGATCCGTCCCATCCCCAGCACCCCGAAAGTGAGGCCATACAATTCCATGCCTCTTGAAGTTTTGCGATACTGGTGAAATACTTCGGCAGCGACAGGTTCATGCAGTCGCACGACAGGTCGGCCCAGTGCAAAAATCAGGTTAAACACGTATTCACGTACCGCGTGGGTATTGGCTTCGGGTGTGGATATTACTTTTATGCCCCGCTTATGGCACGCGGCCTGATCGATATTTTCCAGACCGACACCGGCGCGGCCCACCACTTTTAACCGCGGTGCGCGTGCCAGCAATTCTTCGTTTACCTGCGTATAGGTTCGGACAATAATTCCATCCGCCCTGGCTAACGCGGCACCCAACCGAGACTGATCCTTGAGTGTCAGCTCAATCACCTGTACACGCTCTTTAAGCCATGCCAGCGGGGCCGATTCAAGTCCTTCCGTTGTGACAATTACATATGGCGACATTGGCAATCCTGTAAGGAAAATATATTCTCCCGCAAGGGGGAGCATTTGCAGTTAGAGACGGCTGATAAGCAACTCACGCATAAAGATCATCTCTTTCGGAAGTTCGCCGGCCAATTTTAAAAAGAGTTCCTCTTCGGCCAGCAATTCCCCTTTCAGTGCTTCGGCATCAACTCGCTGGGCCGCCGCAAACGCTTCGGTATCGAGGTCGAGGCCATCGAGGTTTATATCATCCGGTCGCGGCATCCACCCAAGGAGCGTCTCAACCGCATAAGCCTCTCCATGCGATCGTTTGAGTATCCATTCGAGAATCCGGATATTTTCCCCAAATCCCGGCCAGATAAACTTGCCACGTTCGTCGCGCCGAAACCAATTCACATGATAGATGCGCGGCGGATCGGCCATTTTTCCCCGCATGCGAAACCAATGCACCAGATAATCGCCGATGTTGTAGCCGATAAATGGAAGCATCGCCATTGGATCGCGCCGAACTACGCCAACTTTTCCTGTGGCCGCAGCGGTTGTTTCACTTCCCAACGATGCGCCCACGTACACACCATAGCTCCAGTTAAACGCCTGGTAAATGATTGGAATGGTAGAGGCCCTTCGTCCACCAAAGATAATGGCGGTCACCGGCACCCCATCAGGGTCATCCACCGCGGGATCGAGCACGGGATTGTTTTGCATGGGAGCCGTGAAACGACTATTGGGATGCGCTGCTTTGCGACCGCAATCGGGGGTCCAGGCATTTCCCTGCCAGTCAATAGCGGATGATGGCGGAATAACCGTCTTGCCCTCCCACCACACATCTCCATCCGGCAGCAAAGCCACATTGGTGTAGATGGTGTCGTGTGCGATTGTCTGCATGGCAATCGGATTGGTCGTCTCGCTGGTACCCGGTAACACGCCAAAGTAGCCGCTCTCGGGGTTGATCGCCCGCAGCTTTCCGGTTTTGCCGTCCACCCACATCCATGCTATATCATCGCCCACTGTCGTCACCTGCCATCCCTTTTCGCGATAGGATTGGGGCGGGATAAGCATGGCGAAATTGGTTTTTCCACAAGCGCTGGGAAAGGCCGCCGTTATGTAGCTTTTTTGACCGTTTGGCTCGCGCACGCCGCTGATGAGCATGTGCTCGGCCATCCAACCTTCTTGAAACCCCTGAAAACTGGCGAGGCGCAAACCCATACATTTCTTCCCCAGCAGGGCATTGCCACCGTAGCCGGAACCAAAACTCCACACTGCGCTGTCCAGTGGAAAGTGGCAAATGTAGCGTCTGTCCGGCGTGCAGTCCCCCACGCTATGCAGGCAGCGCGTAAATTCCGGTGAGTCACCGAGTACCTTTATTGCCGCTTCTCCCATACGGGTCATGATGTCCATACTCGCAACCACATACAGGCTGTCCGTCAACTGCACGCCCACTTTGCTCAGCCGGGCACCAATTGGCCCCATCACAAATGGCAGCACATACATGGTGCGCCCTGCCATGCAGTTATTAAATAAACTTCGCAGCGACGCATAGGCCATTTTGGAATCCATCCAGTTGTTGGTTGGCCCTGCCATCGCGCGAATGGGTGTACATATGAAGGTTGATGCTTCACTGCGCGCTACATCGTTGGGGTTCGAGCGGTGAAGGTAGCATCTCGGAAGTTTCTCTTGGTTCAGGGGTATAAAAGTTCCTGCCCGCACACCCTGGGCGAAAATTTCGGCCCTCTCCGCTGTGCCTCCTTGGCAGAGAATAATTTGATCGGGGTTGCACATAGCCGCCATTTTTGCCAGCCACATCCGCAGGTGCGTGTTAGGGATCAATTCACCAACACGGTTGGAATTATCGCGTATTTCGTTCATGCTCAGGGCGATCAAATCAGTAGCTCCTCGAGTTGGAGTACAGCACAACAGTCATCTCCTGATTTCAGACTTTATGCGATTGAGGCATTTTTGTCGCCCCTTTCACAATGGCATCTGTGGAACGCCTTATGCGCATTGAAAACAGATTCAGCGGTCGCCGCGGGTATACGGCTGCGTCAGTTCCCATACAATAACCGCGTGTAAGGCTCGCAGGCGAGCCGACAAGAAAACTTTTCAAGAGGTGGTGTGACATTGGCACTCAAAAAAGATACCTGGCTCAACGTCATCATTGTCATCGCACTGTCAGCGCTGGTAGTCGTTGTTTTCTGGGCGATTGCCATATTTCAGCATTCGCAGCCATCTGATGGCAACGGCAGTTGTTCAGTGGTTGCCTTCGGTGCCGTCGGCAACGGGACCACGCTTAACACCACCGCCCTTCAACATGCCATCAATTACTGCCACGATCATGGAGGCGGTGTGGTGCGCGTACCTGCAGGGAAGTATCTTACCGGGACGATCGTGTTAAAAAGTGATGTCACACTTCATTTACAGCAAGGGGCTGAAATTCTCGGCAGTCGGAATATTAAAGACTATTTTAA
>JAKAZF010000389.1 GCA_021826605.1 Planctomycetota bacterium
TGGCTTGGATGAGCATATGGAATCCAAACCCGAAAACGTGTCGGTGGCCAATCTGCTCCAGTTGCTGGATCAACTGCAACCTGGCATCACCGAGATGAGTTGCCACCCCGGCTTGGATAGTTCCTTGAACGCTGTTTATTCTACCCAGCGTCTGCTGGAGGTGGCCACCCTGTGTGATCCACTTATCATCCAGGCGATACGCGATAAGGCCATTGTGCTGGTTCCATTTGTACCAATACCGCGCCACGGATCCTCAACTGCCAACAGTCAGCCGGCGACACCAAGCCAGTTTTTTTCACCATCCGGTCAACGACTGCCTTGAGAGGCTTGACGATCCGGATATCAATCACCTGCGGCGACCACAATCCACCGCCAGATTTCAGTATTTACCCGCGGACCAACCAGCCACTGAAGATACCCTCGCCACTGCAGCCTGCACCAACCACACAAGACCGGCGTCTGGATTTACTGCCACAGTGCATGTCACTTCAGCCGCAGAAGCTGCCATTTGGTTCGATAATTTTCTCAGAAATGCTAGAATACGCCAGGAGGAAAAATACCACGGTCTTATAGTCTTGAAAGGAAATATGAGCCATGCGATATCGGCGGATCAAAGGCACGAATCTGGAAGTATCTGAACTGGCTTTCGGTAATTTTATTTTCGGCAGCAGCATGTGGGGGAAAACTGCCGCGGAAGAACCGGAGGGCATTCGGCTGCAAAACCTGGCCTTTGACCTTGGTGTTACTTTTTTTGACACCGGCGACGCTTACGACAATGGCCGGGCTGAAAAAATGATGACCGATACCATTGCCTACGCCGGTCGCGATAAAATTATTCTATCCACCAAATTCGGTTACGACTTTTATTCGGATGTGGCAGCAGCGGGTAACCATCGCGAGCGAAAGCAGGATTTTTCCCCCGCCTTTCTGACCAAGGCCTTGGAGGAATCGCTGCGCCGGCTGCATACCGACTACCTGGATCTCTGGCAGGCCCATAATCTAAAGCTCCATCAGATGAACGATGAACTCGTGGAAGCACTGGAAAACCTGAAGAAGTCTGGCAAAATTCGGCATTGGGGCGTGGCACTCGGGCCGGCCATCGGATGGCGGGAGGAAGGTGTCATTGCCATACAGCAATGGCAGGCCGCAGTGGTGCAAACGGTATTCAACATGCTGGAACAGCATCCGGGCCGCGAATTCTGTGAACTCATAGACCAGGCCCATGTCGGGGGCGTCATCAGCCGTGTTCCGCACAGCTCCGGCATCTTGCAGGATATTTACACCCTGGACAGCACGTTTGATGACCATCGAAAGTTCCGCGATCGTAACTGGCTGGTCTACGGTCTTAAAAAGGTGGAAATGCTCCGGCACATTCAAAAAAGCCATGGCTGCACCATGGGCCAACTGGCCCTCAAATGGTTGCTCAGCTGGCCGGCTGTAGCAAGTATCGAACCTAACACCAGCACCGAAGCGGATCTGCGGGAATTTGCGACCGCGTGCGATGGCCAACTTTTGAATCAGGCGGAAATGTTGGAAATTCAAAACCTGGTGGAGTCAGATTTTAACCTTGGTCCGCAGGCCCATGCCTGCGATCTAAAAAGCAGCGTGTCCAATTCTGGCATCACTATCAGTCGGTATCAGCGCGGCGAGCCTGTGCCGCAGTGCGGCAACCAAGTCGGTGCGAGTCGCTGACAAAATCCAGCCACATTTGCCGTAGCCGACCTATCTCTCCCGGCGCCAACCCGCGGGTGCGGAGCGTGCCCGTTGCCGGCTAAGGACATGATAGTATGCGCTTGGAGTCACTCGTTGGAGCTGTTCGTGCCGGGATCCATGTAGTCGGCGCGCTGCGGACGGCGTGCTATAATCATGTTGGGTAATTGGATGGCGAAATGTGCCATCGCCAGCACAATAGGAGAACAACCGATGTCCGCAATGACCCTTACAGAAAAAATCATCGCCAAGCATTCCGGGCAACGGACGGTGCAGCCCGGGGACAACGTTTGGGTGGATGTTGATATTCTTATGACGCACGATGTGTGTGGCCCGGGAACCATTGGAATTTTTCACGAAAAATTCGGCCGTGATGCCAAAGTTTGGGATAAAAACCGCGTGGTTATCATTCCCGATCACTACATTTTTACCGCCGATTTGAAATGCCATCGTAATGTGCAGATTCTCCGCGATTTCGTGCGCGAACAGGGATTGAAGTTTTATTATGATCCGGAATTTGTGAAAAACGAACCCGGTATGCCCAATCCGTATAAAGACCCCACCAAAACCAGTTACAAAGGTGTGTGCCACAAGGCGCTTCCGGAAGAAGGTCATGTACGCCCGGGCGAAATTTTACTTGGAACCGACAGCCACACCTGTACCGCTGGTGCCTTTGGCCAATTTGCAACAGGCGTGGGCAATAGCGATGCCGCCTTTACGCTTGGCACCGGCAAAACCTGGCTGAAGGTCCCCCCCACCATGAAATTCACTTTTCATGGCCAGATACCGCCGTATCTGACGGCTAAGGATTTGATTTTGCTGGTCATTGGCGAAATCGGGGTGGCAGGTGCCACCTACAAAACCATGTATTTTGCCGGCCAGGGGGTAACCTCATTGACCTTGGAAGATCGCATGACCCTTACCAATATGGCCATCGAAGCCGGCGGCAAAAACGGCGTTTGCGACGTGGATGAAAAAACATTGCAATACGTCCGCCATCGCAGTCAGGTCAAAGAGTGGGAGGTTTTCCGTGATGACCCCGGCGCGGCCTATTGTTTTCAGCGGGAATGGGATTTGTCAACGCTGGAGCCGTTGGTAGCCAAGCCCCATTCGCCCGACAACCGCGATACCGCCCGCAACTGCCGTGATGTCAAGGTGGACCGCGCATACATCGGAAGTTGCACCGGTGGAAAAATTACGGATATGATTTTTGCCGCCAGTATTCTTAAAGGGAATAAGGTAAAAGTGCCCACCTTTGTGGTGCCCGGTTCCACCGAGGTGCATGCCGATATGAAACGGCTAAACCTGCGCGGCGTTACCAGAGACACCAACGAAAAAAGCATTGAAGACATTTTGCTCGATGCCGGTTGCCTGGTCGGCCCCAGCGGATGCAGTGCCTGTTTAGGCGGACCCGCCGATACCTTTGGCCGCCTTAACAGCAACGAAACCTGCATCAGCACCACGAATCGCAATTTCCCCGGCCGGATGGGTTCCATGCAGTCCGCAGTGTACCTGGCCAGTCCCTTAACGGTAGCCGCCAGCGCCTTAACCGGCCGGGTGACGGATCCGCGTGAATACGTCACCAGCCCGATCGAAACCGGTACGGCTGGGGTACTTTAGACCCCAGCCGGCGGCGGAGCCGCGCGAATTCCAGGATTTCTGTTCAGCACGAGGCGGTTCTCATGCCCGGCGGAGCACCGGGCCACATTTAATGGCCACTTCTCTTTAGTTTTCACGCCAGCAAGCGTCTACTTGCGTTAAGGCTGGGGGGTGGTTTATAATAGGTGGTTTGTGTGGCAGTCTCAAGGAACATGCTGGCATGTGCTGGCGGTATCCTGATAGGGGCAAACGAAAGAAAGGTTTCCGCCAGAATGATTACAACAGAAAAGAAACAGGAGGTCATCGCAGGTAATCGCATTCACGAAAAAGATACCGGATCTGCGGAGATACAAATTGCCCTGTTGACTGCACGAATAAACGATTTAACCGGCCATTTACAGTCCCACCGCAAGGATTTTTCGTCTCGACGGGGTTTGCTGAAAATGGTTGGTCGCCGGTCCAGCCTGCTTAAGTACCTTACCAGCACAGATCCGAAACGCTACCAGGATGTGATTACCCGGCTTGGACTACGCAAATAAGAGTCGGCTGCCGCTGGTTGATTGCGCCTCGCAAAAAGACACCATCGGTTGCAGATTCGCATTGGATAAAATTTCCAGCTCGCAAGCGTCATGGGGCCGCCCCGCCGCGTAGCCCACAAAGGGTGAAAACCAGAGAAGGTTGGTT
>JAKAZF010000390.1 GCA_021826605.1 Planctomycetota bacterium
ATAATCAAAATGCAGCGGCCTGCCGAGTGTCATTTGTATCTGCCCGGGCTGCCGCGCCAGCACGCCCCGCTTGAAGGAATTCAGTGGGCCGGTAGTAATGGTCACATGCCCCGTCAGCGTTCCCTTGCGCAAATACGGATTGCCAAAGCTCCCGATTTGTCCTGCACCGGCTCCGCCTCCGCCGGCAGCGCCTACCACGACATCGCCTGTATCGCTGTCGACAAGAATCGACTGTCCCTTGGCGGTATAAAACTGCAGTTCCGGTTTGATGAGTTGATATTCTCCGCCCCCGACAGGCTTGGCCAGATTCGCCCGCATGACATATTCCAGCACACCCTGGGGATTGCGATTTTCAACGGAAATGTGTGTGGCACCGGTCCCCTGTACAATGTTCAGCGGCTTAATAGACTGATCACCGCCGCGTTCACCCGAAGGGAAAAATTGGCCCTTCAACCAGAGAAACACACCCAGGGCCACAATCAGCCCGCTGATATAAAGCAGAAATTTGCGTTGCACTGAACTCAAAAAGAAAGACTCCCGCGTTTATCTCCTGACTCCAGTATTCCAGCTTGCATGTTGCACACCCTGCATTCACTGGTATCGCGCCAGGACCTGATCCCATAAATTCATTCCCCGACACATCCATTCGATCGCATCGCGCACGGCTCCATATCCGCCTGGGAATTTTGTCACATACCGTGCCGCCGCGCGTACCTCTTCAGCCGCATCAGCCACGGCTATCGGGCATCCGCATTTCCGCATCACCGGCAAGTCCGGCAGATCATCACCAATATACGCGCTTTGCGCATCGGTGTAACCGAGTTGTTGCAACAGATCATTGTAAATATCGAGTTTGTTACTGACATTCTGATAAACATATTGTATGCCCAGTTCTTCCGCACGATGCTGCACGACCATGCTTTCCTTGCCGGTGATCAATGCAACATGCCGGTTCAGTTTGCGCCAGCACACAATGCCTGTACCGTCGCGCACATGAAACCGCTTGATCTGTTGTCCGCTGTCATCACGGATAATGCCGCCATCCGTCAGTACGCCGTCAACATCCATGATTAACAGTTGAATTTCCGGCGTGAAGCCCCGGACGGCTGATTTTTCCAATTCGTTCATCAGAAATACACTCCTTTGGTCGAGGCGGCCTTTTAAGGCCGTACTGCGTCTATTCCACAATTCGCAGGCTTACCACATCCTGCACATCTATCAAACCTACCGGCCGGTTTTGGGAATCCACCACCGGTAACTCATCAATACGATGTTTATTCATCAGCGCCAGCGCCTCGCTGGCCAGTGCTTCGGCATCCACACGTTTCGGATTTGCCGTCATTACCTCGCGCATGGGCATATCCAGCACATTGGCCGATTGCCGCAAACGCCGCCGCAGGTCCCCATCGGTAAATATACCCGCCAGAAGCCCCTGAGCATTAATCACAATCATGGCCCCGGCTCGTCTGCCCGGCAATTCTTCCATTGCCATGGCCTGTCGAAGTGTCATGGCTTCGCTGACCACGGAAAGATTTTCGCCAATTTTAAAGCTCATTACTTCCCTTACCCGCAGGAGTTTTCGCCCCAGTGACCCTGCCGGATGAAACGCCGCAAAATCCTCCGCTGAAAATTTTCGCAGGCTCATTACACCCAATACCAGGGCGTCGCCCAGAGCATTCATGCACGTTATGCTGGTAGTAGGGGCCAGCCGCAGCGGACAGGCTTCTTCAATGGCTCCCAAGACAATGCATATATCCGAAAGTCGGCCCAGTGTGCTGTCGGGCCGACTCGTTATCGCAATGGTCGGAACGCCCACGCGCTTCAGATGATCCATCAATCGCGTCAATTCATCGGTTTCCCCCCCATAGGAGAGCAATAAGGCCACATCGGTTCGCCGTACACGGCCTAAATCGCCATGCAGAGCTTCCACCGGATGCAAAAAATGCGATGGCGTGCCAGTGCTGGCAAAGCTTGCGCTGATACGTTGCCCCGCCAGACCTGATTTACCCACGCCGCTGACAACCACGGTTCCCGGAAGATCCGTTCCGGTGCAGCGATATATCAACTCAATTGCGGCGGGAAATGCCTTATCGAGGCGTTCGGCGACCTGCAACAGCGTAGCGGCTTCGGAGCGCACAACACCTTGCGCATCGGTTAGAAGCTGCCGCGAAGAGATCGAATGTACCGGCACATCGGCCGAAGGCGTCTGCATAATGTTTTACGATATACGATTCCCGGTATCGCTGCCAGCGTGCAGGGGATCAGAATGCGAAAACATTGCCTTTTGCAGCCTGTCTGAGGGTCTAACCGGGAATAAATCGGTTGGCCCGCACTTCCCGCACTTAATGTAACGGTTGAAATAATCTGCGGCGGTATTGATTTGCCGGTGACTCTGGAACAGTTCGCCGGGCGCAGAATCTTAACCGCGCCATACCGGTGAGCCGCAGATTTGCTGACGGCAATGCTCATCCGGCGTTCCCGTTCGTTGCACAGCTTGGGAATGTAATTGGCGGGGCCTTTGTGTCTCCGGACATCTGCGGCTGTATTTTAGCCGTACTTATCGCATGGACATCCGCGTGATGTTGCCGTAGCATTCTGGCAAGGGCCGTTGGCCTTGAATTGGAGAAATGAATGTCGGTAATGAACACTGCAAAATCCTCGGTTGAAAATGCTTCTTCGATTCCCATGTTTGAAATTTTGACGCAGTATCAAAGCTTGCGTGCGGAAATTGAATCCGCCGTTCGCAGTGTGCTGGATTCCACCGAATATATCGGCGGCAAGGCATTGAAGGAATTTGAACACCATCTTGGCTTGCGCTTCAACGCCCGAGCCATCGCAGTTTCCAGCGGCACGGATGCAATATTGGCTTCGCTGATGGCATTAAACATAAAGCCCGGCGATAAAGTCATCACCACGCCGTTTACCTTTTTTGCCACCGCGGGTTGTATCAGCCGAGCCGGCGCAAGGCCCGTATTTGTGGATATTGATCCGGCGACATTTCTCATGCGAACCGATGCCATTCACGCGGTTGCCGATTCGCGGTGCAAGGCCATTATTCCCGTTCACCTGTTCGGTCAAATGTGTGAAATGGACCCATTGGCGGAGTTATGCGGTAAGCACAATTTAATGATCGTGGAAGATGCGGCTCAGTGTATTGGGGCTCGAGACAGCCGCGGAAGGGTTCCCGGAGAACTTGGCCGCACCGCGTGTCTTTCGTTTTATCCCACTAAAAATCTTGGAGCCGCCGGCGATGCCGGCGCGGTGATTGTTCGTGATCCCGCCCTGGCCACACGTCTGGAACAAACCCGGCAACATGGGGAAACCAGCCGTTACCATCATGCTTTTGTCGGCGGCAATTTTCGGCTTGACGGCATTCAATGCGCGGTACTGAATGTAAAATTGAAATATCTTGATAACTGGAATAATCGCCGGCGGCAGATCGCGGCCTATTACTCATCACGATTTAAAAATTCGGACATCATGGCACCAGCGGAGATACCCGGTACGCATCATGTGTATCACCAGTATGTGATTCGCATTCCCCGCCGGGATGCGGCCAGAGAGCATCTGCAGAAGCACGGCATCGGATCGGTTGTTTATTACCCCCGGCCGCTGCATCTGCAGGAATGCTTCGAGGATTTGGGGTACAAGGAGGGGGCCTTTCCGGCTTCTGAGCAGGCCTGCCGCGAAGTTTTGGCCTTGCCGGTATTTCCGGAACTCACCGATGCGCAAATCCAGCGCATCGCCGATACGCTCCTGGCGTTTTATCAATAAACGTCGTTTAACTTTGCGAATGTGTAAACGTCGGACGTCTCTGAGGCTGGCCTTCTCTTAACCATGCCATGACGCACGATTTCCGCGGATAAAATGGCCGGGCCGCGATCTTTTCAGACCGCGGCCCGCTTTTGAAATGGTCTATAAGCCGAATTCTGTGCCCCTTGTGGGGCGGCGGTCATTGATCTGGGACAGCCGTTACCGTCTGCCTC
>JAKAZF010000391.1 GCA_021826605.1 Planctomycetota bacterium
CTGTTCTTGGACGTCCTCCGGCAGCGCCGCTGTCTCCGCCGCCGGCCATCGCGGTTCTATCTGCGCCGCGTTTGAACGCCCAACAACTTTGGCTCCTGGCCGCCCAGCGCAATCCGCAATTACGCGGTTTAGCGCGGGATGTATCCGCGAACCGTTTTGACATCCGCAGAGCTAAGCAGCAGTATATTCCCAATTTTGATATCGGCCTTTCCAGCAGTCTGGATGGCACAGCGCAGAGTTTTTCCGGATCCCTGATTATTCCTGTATTGCGCTATAAGGCGATCAATGCTGCCATCGCCCAGGCGGGCGATCAGCTTCGAGCCACGCAGGCCGCCTGGCGCAGCACCCAGGTTTCTCTGGCGGCGCAACTGCTCGTGGATCTCATTGCCATGCACAATGATGATCGCCAGATCAATATTTTTCAAAATACCATACTGCCGCGTCTGAAGATCATTGCCTCTCTGGCTCGCGCTGATTTTCAGCAGGGTAATGGCAGTATTGATCGCCAGATTAAAGCTCAAGGTGAGTTGCTGGCAATCCAGCAAACCATCGTGAATCTGCGCGCCGATCTGGACACGCGCATCGCCGATCTGGACGCCATCTTCGCGGCACCGCTGTAATTCCGTTTCGCCCTGTGCGAGGCACGACATGGGGCCAACATATCTGAAAATGGGGCTTGGCAATTGCTGATTTACGGCGGCAGTTTTCACGGATAGCGTTGACCGCTACAATACATTGCTTTGGTGAATGTAGTAGAGGAAACATGCTTCAGTCAGATAATCCAGAATTTAAGTTCCGCCTGACACGGCTGGAGAAGTGGCGGGCCGCCGGTGCAGACCCCTTCGGCACACGCATTGAAGCATTGATGTCCGCGGCGGCGGCGCGGAGTTTGCACACCGCTGAAACACCCCATGATGGCGGCCCATCGGCTAAAGTTGCCGGGCGCATTACGCTGCTTCGCGACATCGGCAAGTTGATCTTTATTACCATTAGTGATTGGACTGGTAAAATTCAAATTGGTCTGGCCAAGCAGTTTCTGGTACCGCTCTGGGATCAGGCCAAATTGCTGGAACTGGGAGATATTGCCTGGTTTTCCGGCAAACTTGGCCATACTAAAACTGGTGAAGTAACAATCTGGGCTGATAATTTTGGCCTGGCCGGCAAAGCCCTTTTGCCACCACCGGAAAAATTTCATGGCCTGGCGGAGATTGAAGCGCGGTACCGCCAGCGCTATCTGGATCTGACCGCGAATGCCGAATCACTGGATGTCTTTCTGGCCCGTTCACGCATCATGAGTTCGATTCGTGAATTCCTGGCGGGGCGGCAATTTGTGGAAGTCGAAACGCCCATGATGCAGGCAATTCCCGGCGGGGCGGCGGCACGGCCCTTTGTGACTCACCATAATGCGCTGGATATTAATTTATTTTTGCGCATCAGTCCGGAACTGTTTCTTAAAAGGCTTCTGGTGGGGGGCATGGAACGGGTTTATGAGATCAACCGGAACTTTCGTAATGAAGGCATTGATACCAGCCACAATCCTGAATTTACCATGATGGAACTGTATCAGGCGTACAGTGATCTGGCCGGTATGATGGAACTTACAGAAACATTGCTGGCATCTCTTGCGGCATCGCGTCATGCCGTGATCCATGCGACTTCCACGCCCGCGCAGGGAATAAAACTCCCCTACGGCGAACGCATGATTGACTTTACCCCGCCATTTCAACGCATTGCCTACAGTGACTTATTCCTTGAGCATGTCGGTGTGCCCATGACGGATCACACGGCGGTGCAGCAACGCGCCGCAGAGCATGGCCTTGCCGATGTGGACAAGACAGATCATGACGTGCTGGCGGGAACGCTGTTTGAACGCCTGGCTGAGCCGAAACTCAATGCTTATGACCAACCGGTTTTTGTCTATGATTACCCCGCCGGTTTATGTCCATTGACCAAACGAAAAACGGGGATGCCGCACTTGGCGGAACGGTTTGAACTTTATATCGCCGGTATGGAACTGGCGAACGCGTATACCGAACTTAATGACCCGTTTATACAGTATGAAACATTCTCGGCGCAGCTTGCAGGCTTAAAAGAGGAAGATTCCATGGCCCGCATGGACCATGATTTTATCGAGGCGCTATGCCACGGAATGCCGCCGGCGGGGGGGCTGGGAATCGGGATCGATCGACTGGTGATGTTGCTGACCAATAGAACCAGCATACGCGACGTGGTGTTATTCCCGTTGCTTAAATCCCGTGGGGCCGCCGGAACTTCCCATGCCTCCACCCAGGAGACCTGAAAAAGGATAAGGATATTTCACCGGCAGTTCGCATCTGACGGTACATTCCTGATTGATTGATGTACAAGATATTTCTCTGCTTTCGTTATTTGACGCGCAAAGGCATTGTGCTGTTTCCCGTGCTGGCGGTATGGCTTTGTGTGATGATGCTGATTATCGTGAACAGCATCATGACCGGGTTTGTCAACCGCGTGCGGGATGCGGGCCGTTCGCTTATGGGCGATGTCGTGATCCAGAGCGATTCGATGGCCGGATTTCCCTATTATCGGCAGATTCAAAAGCGACTGGCTCTGTTGCCGCAGGTAAAAGCCAGCACACCGGTGATCAGCGGTTACGGCTTGTTCAATCTGCCGGAATTTCAGGTCAATACGGGCGTGCGGGTGATGGGCGTTGAGGCAGGAAGGGAATCCAAGGTAAGTTCTTTCGGCAGCAGCCTGTTCTGGCAATATAAAGCTCCCATGCAGGCCGTGGAAGATTTGCGCGGGGTCGGCTTCCCCACCACCCGAACCAAGCTGCTGGCGTATGCACAAAAGCGGCTGCTGGCGGCCGCTAAGACAGAAGACGCCCGGCAGCGGGCCTTTGCGAATCTTAAGCCCATCGGCAATCATGCGTGGTTTGCCGGTATCCGACAGCACTGGCAAGTTATCGCCCATGAGGATTATCAGCAGGCGATATACAAAGAGAATCGGGCCGATCGTGATTTGCGGATGGTGCAGGCATTAGCCAAGAGTTCCTTTCCCAGTGCCGCGGCCTTACGCCGGGCGATGGTGGCCAGGGTGCCAAGCTTTACTCCGCCCCCGCAAGCCGCCAACCGGTACATGACCGGCTCGGACGAACCGAAAAATGGCTGCGTGATCGGGGTTGATCTGGGGTTATACCAGCGCGACCGTTTTGGCCATTATCATCGGCCGCCGGGCGTGCGATTCTCTCCGGTCATTATCACCATGGTGCCGGTGACCATGAAAGCGACATTGGCCCAACCACAAAGCCGCCGTTTTGTCGTTGTAGATGATTCCCGCACGCGCGTCTATGCCGTCGATTCCAAGACGGTGTATATCCCGTTTCGTGTGGCTCAGAAAATGGCGTTCATGCAGCGACAGGATCTGCTGTCAGGGGGCGTGCGGCCGGGGCGATGCAGTGAAATTCAAGTGCTGGTGCGGCATGATTCCAGTGAGGCTGATATTCTGGCGGCCCGCAAAACGATTGCCCATGTCGTACATCAATTGGAATTGCTGCATCCTCAGATGGAAATTGCCGGCATCCGTGTGCGAACGTGGGATCAGGTACAGGCGGAGTATATCCGGGCAGTGGACAATGAGCGTAATATGATCACCTTTCTGCTGGGATTGATGAGTCTGGTTGTGGTGATTGTCATATTCCTGATTTTCTACATGCTGGTGCGGGATAAAACGCGCGATATCGGCATTATTAAAGCCATTGGCGGAAGCGAAGAGGGCGTGGGAGTTATATTCCTGCTGTATGGCATGTTGATCAGTTCCGCCGGTGCGATATTGGGCTTATGTACCGGCGTATCATTTGTACGTAATGACAATTGGATACATGACCATATATTATGGCGCATATTCGGCATCTCGATATGGAATCGGAAGATTTACGTCTTTTCCAAAATTCCCGATCAGATTGACCCTAACGCGGTACTATGGATTGTAATTTTTGCTATTCT
>JAKAZF010000392.1 GCA_021826605.1 Planctomycetota bacterium
ACTTACGCGGCGCATGTGATTGTCATCAGTTCCCGTGGCCCGGCGAACGACCTTGCCATCCACCGTTAATTGCAGCCCCACCTGATTGATATCCGAGCCGCCACCAATGTAAAAGGTTAGATAAGGCCGTTGAATGGTAAACGGCGGACTGGTCAGTGTGCCGGTAGCCGCGTCCTTCTCGGCAATCGTTGTGCCGGGGGCCGAGGCGTGAGAATTTACCACCCGTGGCCCCTTGCCACCAACATTACCCTGGTACGCCGGAATATTCGCACGCAGGATCGGTCCACTGCCAAAAGCGGTGCCGGTGACACGCCATGAGCCGTAGGTTGTATGGTTAAAACTCTCTACCACGATGTCCGGACGCGGGGGCGTGGAGGATTGTGCCCCGCCGATATCAAAGCGACAATTTAAAACCGTAGCCCCGGCAAGGGTTTCTATTTCATTAATCCGTGCACCGCCGCTGGCACCGGCTGTATACAAACTGCAAGCGTTTTGCAAGATTCCGGCCAGTTCAATTCTTGCCAGACTCTGGCTGGCATTTGTAATCGTGAAATCGCAAACCGTCGCCGGCAGGCTTGAATCATCGGTATTCAGCGGGATAAATGGACTATAGGCCTCGAGCTTAACGGCCACCGGACAATCAGGATCGCTATAGTTGATTTCCCCAATGGGATAGTTGCCACGAAATGTAATATCCTTCCAGCCGCGGGCGTCCATGGGATAATCAACGGCATTTACCCGCAGGACAAACCCCTGTTCAAAGGGAGATTCCTGCCTGGCCGGCTGAACATAGTTGGCACCATTTTGCGGATTAACATCATGCGGGTGGCCGAACCCGCTCCACATCACATTGCGCGGTTCAATGCCATTGGCGTTCTGATTGAATATATCCCACAACCAGAGCTTGCCATCGCCGCCAAGATAGACCGTACCGCAGCACAAGCCACCGACCGGCATGCCGATGAACTGCAGTTCACCTCTGGATTTGGAATAAACCGTGGCTTCACCACGCGCAAACAGTGAAGCCACCCATTGCGGATCAAGCTTTTTATCCGGTGGAATAAGTCGGGCAAATTCCGCGGTTTCAAAGGGCCCGGCTACCACCGGACGATCCGCCAGCATCACCGCCGCCGCCACTCCGCCGGATAAAGCCGCCAGAAAACGCCGGCGCGTTACGCCGCCCGAGCAGCAGGCACCTTCGGGACAACATTGCCCGGCGGCATGGAGTTCAACCAATCGATTGCTTTTTTTCATCCGCCATTCTCTGTTGAGGCCCGACTCATGCACCAACACTTCAGCATTAATTGCCACTGGCTGAAGCCATCGCTTTTCTCAGTGCGGCTTCGTCGGCATTGCTCCAATAGCCGCACTTAAGATGGATAAATACCGATGTGTAAGGCATGGTTAAGTTGGTTTTCAGAATCAGAATGCTGAATAGTTTGCCGTCTTTATTCAGGCGATGAATACTCTGGATGTGCATTCGCGAGAAATGCGGAATTCCCGCAAGCATGGCGGTTAATTTGGCGCGGTAGGCACTGATGCCGGGCGTCTGCGCATCACTGACATAATTAAGTTCCTTATCCGTATACGCCTCGGCGCGAATATTCGGAGCCTTCTTAATTCCGGCCAGAACATACTTCAGAACAGTAAACATACTGTGATGCGTCACCACGGTGGCAACGCCCGGCCGACTTTGATCCGGATAAGCGGAATCCACGATGGCAATCCAGTTGCGATCGCCATACAGCGGTAAGTCACGACACACCACGCCACGCCAGGACATGGACTGCTGCGGGGCCTGGCAGCCGGTCAATAAAAATGTCAATGCCACAGCAATGCCCACTCCGGCAAAAGCGCGTTGCCAGGCAGATTGGCTGTTGAAATAACCTGTAATCATAAATCACTCCTGATGTTAGTCACCCAACGCATTGAGCACAACGATGATGTTAACACGAACACCCTATCGATGCGATAAATTCCAAGAGCCGCCATGCGGCGCGGATCATGTGCCGCCATGCGTGCCGCGAATCCACGCGTTGCTTCGCCCGGTGCCGCCATTGCCATTATGAACTTCCCGCAAGGGGTTCTCCGCGTTTGCGCCGCGCCGGAACGCGAGGATAAAAGCATCCACATTCCGCATCCGCGCCAACGATTATTGCTTCAGCGGCTGAACCGGGCCGGCGAGTTTCAGAACAATAACGCTCGCCACTGGATCGGGTGCTGCAGGCGGCAAATAGACCAATTGCCCGTCAAAACCGTGCGCTGTCTGTAGTTTCAGATGATCAGCCAGCAGATACGCTTTGGTGATCGTGTTGTGCATGGGCACAACCAGCGTGCGGCTCCGCGGCCACCTGATTACTTCCAGAAACAGCTTACCGGGCTTCTGAGTGGCGTAGCCAAACGGAAGTTTTTGGGCAAAAGGCGTGCGATGCGATCCGTAAATGGCTTGACCATTTACCCTCAGCCATTTGCCAACGGCCAGAAGGCGCTTCACTTCCGGCTGAGGAATGATTCCCGTGGCGGTGGGGCCGACATTCAGCAGGAAATTTCCGCCGCCACTGGCGCAATGAATCAGGTGATGAATCAGCGTGGCGGAGGATTTCCAGTCGTGATTCCAGGAAACATAGCCCCAGGTGGTATTGATGGTCATGCAGGTTTCCCACGGGCCGGGAATACCCATCGGAGGAATGTGCTGCTCGGGCGTGGCGTAATCGCCATAACCAGAACCGATGCGGGAATTGAGAATAACTGTTGGATCAATCGAGCGGATATACCGGTAGAGTTCGCGGGCACAGGATTTATTCCATCCGTGCATCCATTGACCGTCAAACCAGATTAAATGCGTATGATATTGGGTAATAAGTTCATGAATCTGCTGTTTCATGTAGCGCAGATAAGCGGCCTTACGCCCCGGCGCAAAATGCGTTGGGTTATACGTTGGATGCGTAGCGCTGGGATGTGCGGGCAGTTGATCGCGGGAATGCCAGTCCATAATGGAATAATAAGTACAGAATTTAATCCCTTGTTTGCGGCATGCGGCGGAAAGCATTGCCAGGGGGTCTTTATGCCAGGGGGTATCTTTTACAATATTAAAATCGGTGGCTTTGGTATTAAACATGCAGAAGCCGTCATGGTGTTTGCTGGTAATGACCAGGTATTTCATTCCGGCTTCGCGTGCTATTTTCACCCATTGACTGGCATTAAAATCGACCGGATCAAACCTTTTTGCCAGGGCGTTGTACTGCCTGTTGGGAATGTGCCCATTGTTTTTAATCCATTCGCCATAACCGGGAACAACGCGCTTGCCATGCCATACCCCGGCCGGGACCGAGTAAAGTCCCCAGTGGATGAACATGCCAAAGCGAGCCGCCTTCCACCACTTCATATTGGCCGTATGCATTTTGTGAACCGGCCCGGCGGCGACGGCCTGCCTCGGGACCACAGTGATCCATGTCGCGAGGGTTACTAGAAAAGCAGCAAAAACTACCGGTCGCTTCAAATACATACCATCTCCTGAAAACACTAAGACACTGGCTGGATGATCCAACCGAGCCTGCGAGCATACCCGCCGGGATCACCGAGTGCCATTGTCAAATTTCATCTACCTGTTGTCAGATTTCGTCAGCATCCGGCGGCCGGTTTCACCATTGACGTCTCACAACGCATGCGCCTGCAAATAGCTTCCTGTAACACTTATAGACAAAACCGGTTGTTCCCCGGCCGCCGTTGCAACTCAAGGCATTCAATGCCGCGAAATCGATACACGGCTATCTGACGTGACGATCCTGCCGGTGAGGAAAGCCCGCAAATGCCCCGGTCTTAATAACGCACCATGCCCGGTTGATTTGCCTGAGGGAATTCATCGCTGTTTGATCTGGGCCGCAAAACGAGCATGGGCACGAAATTCCCCCGGCGTCTGGCCGGTGCGATATTTGAACCAGGCTGTGAGTTGCGACGCGCCGGCAAGTCCAACCTGCCGGGC
>JAKAZF010000393.1 GCA_021826605.1 Planctomycetota bacterium
TATCAAGGCGATTAATCGTTCGATTAAATTCATGCAGTCCCCGTCGAGCCAGAAATTCTTTCCCGATGGCCCTATTACCCACAGTCAGGAACTCGCTTCGCTTTTGGACTTTAAATACATGCTGCGAAATGTGCAGTCCCCGGCCAAGTTTCAGCAGCTTATTGATTCGCGCTACGATGTTTACATCGCCAAAGGATATGACAATCGCGGCAGCGTCTGGTTCACCGGATACTACACGCCGATTCTCTATGGCAGCCTGACGGAAACCTCCCGATACCGTTATCCGGTTTACAAGCGACCGAAAAATCTCATCAGCAACCCGATTACCGGTCAGATTCTCGGAGAACGCATGCCCGACGGTTCCTATCAGCCCTACCCGACCCGGGAGCAGATTTTACAGCGGCATTTATTAGGCGGTGACGAACTCGTATGGTTCTCCAATCCGCTGGATGCTTACGTGGCGGAAATTCAAGGCTCGGCCAAAGTCATACTCACCACCGGACAGACCATTACCATCGGATACGCCGGCGACAATGGCCGCACGTATACCGGCTTGGGGCAGTTGCTGGTCAAACAGGGAAAAATCAGCGCCCGCAGACTCTCTTTGCCGGCGATTCAAACCTATTTCCAGATGCACCCCAGGCAGGTGGAACGTGATATTATGAAAAATCACTTCATGGCTTTTCTGAAACTTTATAATCCCGCTCATTGGCCCCTGGGATCTTTGGGAGTAAAAGTGACCGCGCATCGAAGTCTGGCAACGGACAAAACCATCACCGCGCCACCGTACCAGAGCATTTTCCCCCGCGCCGCGATGACGTTTGTTGAAACCAATGCGCCCAACACCGCCGGTGTTGTTTCACCCTATACGGGCTTTATGCTGGATCAGGATACCGGGGGAGCTATACGGGCGGCCGGGCGCGCGGATATGTACATGGGAATCGGCCCGGTTGCGCAAACGCAGGCGGGCTATGAGCTTAGCAAGGGGAAATTGTATTATCTGTTCCTGAAGCCCGGCTTAACGCCCATGGGCGGCATGCCGCTGGAAAATCAATCCCCACCCGGAAATACCGGCACAACCTCCTCCGCTCCAGCGACTCGGGCGAGCCCATCCGGTCCGGTGGTGCAACCCACAAATCCAGGATATTTCAATGAAATGTTCCCCGGCGCAAAATAAGTTCTGTGTCTCCGCAGGCCGACCCACCACTTGGGCCTTTTCCTAAACGAAGGGTAGAAACGGCAACCGGCCGGAATCCGGCAAGCGGGGAGGCCTCGGGACTTGCAATGGGCGTGGGGGGATGCTGCCAAGACGGCAGAATTGCGCCCGAATTGGATAAGAGTGGCAGACTGGAAAGCTTGGTATCCCCAAATATGGCCCGCCGGTAAAATCGTTGCAAGTCATTTATTTATATAAACTTACAGTTTTAGATGTGGTGCAAAATAAGTTGCGGTACGGTCTTTGCTAGTAAGCTCTGCCGGAATGGTGCCGGCGACGGACGCTAAAAAAGGTTTGCCATGAGTTATGCAGTACAAGTCGCGATTAAATCTTCTGATGACGCAGCCCCAGTGGCGGGGATTTCGTCCGGCCATACAGTGGCCGCAGACGGTATCGCGATTACTGGAACCCATGCAGGTGCAGACCTTTCTGGCCCGCAACTGGGCGGAAACCGAAAGCCTCGTGCAACGTCATGAGATGCATGTGATGGTTCTGGACTCTCGAATGACCGAAGATCCGGATGTGCATGTGGATTTCTCGACGTTGTTGCGGTTAATTCAAAGTGTTCGCCCCGCCGATGCGAAAGGCGACTCGGCGCCACTGGTTATCGTCCTTTCGGCCCAGTTGTCGGATCGACTGATGCGGGAGGCTCTGCGGAGAAATGTTTTTTCCGTTTTGCCCCAGCCGGTGGATGTTAATGAATTGCTGGATACTCTGGCCCGTGCGTTACGCCGGTTTTACGGAAATCAATGGCCTGCTTAAATGGCCGGAAAAAATAGTTTAAACCAATGCCGACGCCCGCGGGTGGTGATCGGAAAAATGTGTTTGAAGTTCATTGGGTTCTTTTTAGGAGTTTGTATTATGGCTGCTGGAGTTCGTCCCCTCGGCGACAAAATTCTTCTTAAACGCCTGGAAGCGGAAGGCGTTACCAAAAGTGGCATTGTTCTTCCCGAAACCGCCAAAGAAAAGCCGAAACGCGGCAAAGTTCTTGCCATTGGTGATGGCAAGTTGCTGGACAACGGTGAACGTGCCAAATTCCAGGTGAAAAAGGGCGATGAAGTCATTTTCGCCAGCTATGCCGGAACGGAAATCAAAGTTGACGGTGATGAGCTTCTGATCCTCAGCGAAGATGAAGTCTTAGCCATTGTGGAATAAGCCTGTCGCCGGTTCCAGTGAGCCGGCGATTTAGTGAGTTAATTTTATCTTACGGAGACACAACCTATGTCCGCAAAAATGATTGAATTTGATACATCCGCACGCGAAGCGATTCGCCGCGGCGTGCACACCCTGGCCAAAGCGGTCAAGGTGACGCTTGGCCCCTCCGGCCGCAATGTGGTTATTGAGAAATCCTTTGGAAGCCCCACTGTCACCAAGGACGGCGTAACGGTAGCCAAGGAAATTGAGCTGGAAGACCCGTTTGAAAATCTCGGCGCTCAGTTGGTCAAGGAAGTGGCCAGCAAGACCAGCACGGTAGCCGGTGACGGCACCACCACCGCGACGGTTTATGCCGAAGCCATCTACGAAGAAGGGCTCCGCAATGTCACCGCCGGTGCCAATCCCACGCACCTCAAACGTGGAATTGACAAGGCCGTGGAAGCCGTTCTCAATTATCTCAAGAATATTTCCGTGAAAATTGAGAATTCCAAGCAGATCGCCCAGGTGGGTACCAGTTCTGCCAATCAGGATTCCCAGATCGGTCAGATGATCGCCGATGCCATGGACAAAGTGGGCAAGGACGGCGTGATAACCGTTGAAGAAGGCAAGGGCCTTGATACCACGGTGGAACTTGTGGAAGGCTTGCAGTTTGACAAGGGTTATATTTCCCCGCACTTTGCGGATCCCAAAACCATGGACGCCACCTTTGAGGATTGCTACATCCTCATCCACGAGAAAAAAATCAGCTCCATTAAAGATTTGCTCCCGATTCTCGGCAAGGCCGCGGAAGCCGGAAAAGCACTGCTGATTATTGCGGAAGACGTGGAAGGCGAAGCGCTGGCCACCCTCGTGGTCAACAAGCTGCGCGGCACACTGAAAGTTGTGGCTGTCAAAGCCCCCGGCTTTGGTGATCGCCGTAAATCCATGCTGGAAGATATCGCCATCGTCACCGGCGGCAAGGCCATTTTTGAAGAACTGGGCATTTCCCTGGAAAGCCTGGAACTTAAAGATCTTGGACGCGCCAAGAAAGTCCATATCGAAAAAGAAGCGACCACCATTATTGAAGGTGCCGGCAAAGGCGACGCCATCAAGGGGCGCATTGAACAGATCAAAAATGAAATTGATCGCACCACCAGCGACTATGACCGTGAAAAGCTTCAGGAACGGCTGGCGAAACTGGCCGGCGGCGTGGCGCTGATCAAAGTCGGCGCTCCGACGGAAGCGGCTATGAAAGAAAAGAAAGCCCGCGTTGAAGACGCCCTTCATGCCTGCCGCGCTGCGGTTGAAGAAGGCATTCTGCCCGGCGGCGGCGTAAGCGTGCTTCGGGCGATTGCATCAATCGACAAGCTCAAGCTGGAAGGCGATGAAAAGATCGGTGCGGATATCGTTAAGCGGGCGCTTTATGCCCCGATTAAACAGATTTCGGAAAATGCCGGTATCGACGGCAGCATCGTGGCGCAGAAAGTTCAGGAATCCAAAGAAACCAACTTTGGTTTCAACGCCTTGACCCACGAATACGGTGATATGCTCAAGATGGGCGTGATTGTTCCAACCAAGGTGGAACGCACCGCTCTTACCAATGCGGCATCCATCGCCAGCTTGTTGCTG
>JAKAZF010000394.1 GCA_021826605.1 Planctomycetota bacterium
ATGTAAGGAAAAATCGCTGGATTATGAAATCGGCAAATACAATTTTGCCGCCAATGGTAAAGCTCAGGCCATGGGCGAGCCGGACGGCTTTGTTAAATTAATTTTTGACAAGAAATATGGTGAGCTGCTCGGCGCGCATTTACTGGGTGCCGAAGCGACGGAAATGCTGGCCGAACTGGTACTGGCCCGCAGGCTGGAGGCCACGCGCGATGAAATTGCCTCTACCATTCATGCCCATCCCACACTTTCCGAAGCGGTGATGGATGCGGCCATGGTGGGAGGGGCGCATGCACTCTAAATCCTGTGTAAAGAACATCCGAAATGTCCGTATGGGCGCATGGGTTGGGATAAAAGGCACACAACGCCTACAGACGCCGTAAGACCGCGGAAATTCAGGTTATGCAACTGCGGGTAAAATAGCGTTGCGGCGCGTTGAAAAAAAGGGATTCGCATGGAATCGGATAATAACCTGCCGGCAGATAATCCCGACGCGCCTGCGGCTGCGTCACAGTTTCCGGGCCTTGGCGTATCGCCTACGCCGCCCGGTACCGCCGGCGTACCGCAATCTGCGGCAATTCCACCGATTTCGCCCGTGTCGCCGCGCGCCGCTCGCGCTACGGGCATTTCGGATATTGGCCTTCGTGAAATATTGGAATTGGTGATCCTGGCGCTTATTTTCGTCTTCACGTTTCGCATCTTTTGCGTGGAGGTGTTTGTCATTCCCACCGGTTCCATGGCCCCTACCCTCAGTGGCGCGCATTTCCGGGCGGTGTGTCCTGTGTGCGGTTATAATTTCAATGTCAATGCCAATGTGGATCGACAATGGGTCCCCGTGCGTGATCCGGAAACCGGTCAGGTTGAATCGACACTGGTGCGATTAAGTAGTGGTGAACTCAACAATCCCTATGCCATTCCTGCACCCGGTTATTCCATGTGCCCCAACTGTCATTTTCAAATTCCCGCCGATGCGTTGCGCGGTAAACCCATCGTCAAACGAATTTACAGCACCAATAATTCTTCGGAAACCCTGCAGTTCCCGTATACCTACAACGGTGACCATATCCTGGTGATGAAATATCTGTATTGGCTTGCGCCGCCCACGCGGTGGAATATCGTGGTCTTCCGCGAGCCTATGTCCGGGCGGCAGAACTTCATCAAGCGATTGGTGGGCCTGCCCGGAAATACCGTGGAAATAGTCAACGGCGAGGTATTCATTGACGGCAAGATTGCCCATAAGCCGGTGCATGTTGAAAAGGCCATGTTGCAGGTGGTCTACAACAATGACTTTTACCCCACGGATGCCGGCAAGCGACGCATGAACGGCAACCGCTGGAGCAATCCCTGGGTGGGCGAGCCTCAGACCAGTGCGGCCGGCAAATGGTTTACCGGCGGCCGGGTTATCAATTTTTCCACCGGGCAGTCCAACGCTGTGGGGCATCTGGAGTTTATTCAGCGTAACAGTTATCTATACAATGACCTGGGCTACAACGCCAATCCTTATTGGGATGGACATCATCTTGTAGGCAATCTGTATATGCGTATGGTCTGGATATCACACAGCGCGGATTCGGCTGTGCGCATGACCCTTGGTCCGGCCACGAATCGGTTTCAAATTACGCTGTCGCACAATGGCTCGCTAAAACTGTACCAATGGGACACGGGGCGTGGTATCTACCGGTCCATCGCAACCAAAAGCATGAGCATTTTCCACGCGCCTGGCGCATTGCAAACCGGAAAAGCGTATCGACTGGCCATGAGCAATACGCAACATGAAGCGCGCTTCTGGATCAACGGCCGACTGGTGCTCCAATACGCAGCGCCATGGACCTTGGCCAATGCCCTGGCAGTGGCGCGCGAGCGTAAAATGACTGGTGAACAGGAAACGCCAAAAGTGAAAATTGACGTAACCGGCGGCTGTACGCTGCGGCATCTGCTGTTGATGCGGGATATCTACTACACGCAAATGAAGATTCGCTTCCCCTATACCAGTTCCATTGATCCGGGCGGCAGCCGACCGGGCACCGGCACCCTGGGCCATCCTATCACATTGAAAAAGGGACAGTATTTTATGCTGGGCGATAACTCTAATGACAGCGAAGATTCGCGCGCCTGGTACCGTGTTGAGCCGGTGCTGCGCACCATGCACCTGCCGATGGGCGTGGTGCCGCAACGGTATATTCTGGGCCGGGCCTTCATGGTTTACTGGCCCGCCGGCTTCCGTCCGCTGCAGGCCGCCAACTGGGACATCATCCCCAACATCGGCCGCATGAGATTTATCCGGTAAGGCCCCAAGCGAAGGAAATTTTGATGGAACCTGAAAATAATCCGTTGTTGAACAACCCGTCCGTTCATCGCCCCATGCCGGCGGATGGCCCGGCGGCCGTTCCGGACGCTCGAATTTATCCACCGCCCGTGGAAAATATGCCTCCCAATCCGGATCAGCGGGGCCGGAATCGTGATACCGGTTTGCGCGCCACCCTTGAGACGGTTCTTCTTGCGTTAATCCTCGCGTTTACCTTTCGCACCTTCTGTGTGGAAGCTTTTGTAATTCCCACCGGCTCCATGGCCCCCACGCTTAGCGGGGCGCATTTTCGCGCGGTATGCCCAAAGTGCGGATACAGCTTTAATGTCAATGCGGATGTAAGCTCGCAGTGGCTTACGGCGCGAAATCCGCGTACCGGAGAGTTGGAATCGGGATTGCAATATCTGGGGCAAAGCGCTGAACTCACGGACCCCTACGCTATTCCAGTCTACCCCCGTGTGCAGTGCCCCAATTGCCATTTTCAAATTCCAGCCGATGATCTGCGGGGCAAACCGGTCGTCCAGCGAATTTCCACCAACAACAATGCCGCTGAAACGCTCCGCTTTCCCTACGCCTATAACGGTGACCGCATTCTGGTAATGAAATATCTTTATTGGTTGGCCCCACCCGGGCGATGGAATGTCGTGGTGTTTCGCGAGCCGTTGCGCGGAAAGCAGAATTTTATTAAGCGTCTGGTGGGCCTGCCGGGCAACACCGTTGAGATCGTCAATGGTGACGTATTTATTGATGGGAAAATCGCGCACAAGCCGGTGCACGTCGAAAAAGCCATGTTGCAGGTGGTGTACAACAACGACTTTTACCCCACGGATGCCGGGCAGAAACGCAGAAATGGCAGGCGCTGGCGAAATCCGTGGGTGGGTGAGCCGAATTCCAGCGCCGCCGGCAAATGGTCTACCGGCGGACCAGTGATCCATTTTTCAACCGACAAGCCCGATTCAGTTGGCCGCCTCGGCTTCATTCGGAGCGGCACCTATCTCTATAATAACATCGGCTACAATACGAAGCCGCTGTGGATTTACCAGCCTCGGCTTAACGGCCACCATATCGTGGGCAACCTTTATTTGCGTGCAGTATGGATATCGCGATCGCCCGATGCCGCCATACGCCTGACGCTTGGGCCGGCTACCAACCGGTTCCAAATTACTATGGGACACAATGGTGCGTTAAAACTTTATCAATGGGATACGACCCTTAGAACCTACCGCCCCATCGCAACCAAAAGTATGAGCATTTTCCACGCGACTGGTGCGTTACAAACCGGAAAGGCGTATCGACTGGCGATCAGCAATACGCAGCATGAAGCGCGGTTCTGGATTAACGGGAAACTCATGCTGCAATATGCCGCACCATGGACGCTTCGGGACGCGTTGGCCGTGGCACACACCCGGCAGACGACGGGTGATCAGGAAACTCCGAAGATTCAAATAGATGTCACCGGGGCCTGCACGCTGCGGCATCTGCTGTTGATGCGGGATATCTACTACACGCAAATGAAGATTCACATTCGGCGTAGCAGCCCCATCGATCCCGGCGGCACGCGGCCCGGCACCGGCACCATGGGCCACCCGATCACCTTGAAAACGGGACAGTATTTTATGCTGGGTGATAACTCGAATGACAGTGACGATTCACGCGCCTGGAATCGCG
>JAKAZF010000395.1 GCA_021826605.1 Planctomycetota bacterium
CGATCTTGGTGGCTTGGGCTATAAGGTATTCACCGGGCCTAAATTTGAGATGGATCTGCGGGCCGGCCCCGGTTATTTATACGAAACATTTTTCCATGGCGGCAATGTGTCCACGGAAACCGCTTCAGCCGGGTTGCATCTGAAATACGTGTTGAATTCACAAGTTAATCTCACCAACAATGAACTCTATACGCAGGGCCTGAAAACAGCCTATGATTACTATGCCACCAGCATTACCGCGCTGAACATTGCGTTGCCGCAGGTATATCGTGGTTTTGGTCTGCGTTTGGAATTTGATGATTTCTACGACAATACCGCGGGAACCACTGGAAAGAAACGCAATGACACGCGATTCATCGCGGCGTTGACGCTGAAGTTTTAATGGCCGATCTCGGATCGGCACGCATCCAAATGATTTGCCTGCGGCCCCGTTCACCTTGGAAATATGCCCATCCGGAACAGCGCGATCATCTTTCGGATTGCCTGGCCGCGATGACTCCAACTGGATTTATGTTGCAGCGGCAATTCCGCAGTGGTTTGTCCGAGGGCAGGAAGAAGAAAAAGTGGGTCGTAACCAAAGCCGTTGGTGCCGCGTGGCGCTGTTAGAATAAGGCCGTCCACCCACGCCTGCACTACCGCCAAAGTAGTGGTCGGGGTGGCAAGGGCCAGGGCGCAAACGAATCTGGCGGTGCGGTGCGGTGCTGACACCCCTGCAAGGGCCTGGAGCAACTTGGCGTTGTTGGCGGCATCGTTGGACGGTTCACCGGCGTAACGGGCGCTTAGCACGCCGGGCTGGCCATCCAGAGCATCCACACACAATCCAGAATCATCGGCCAGGGTCAACATACCGCTCTGGCTGGCATAGGTGCGGGCCTTTTTGACGGCGTTGCCGATAAAGGTGGGGCGGTCCTCCACAACATTTTGGGGGGTGGGCAAAATCGCCAACGTCCGCACCTGAATATCGGCTAAGCCCGCTTTGTAGATTTCGTGTTCAATTTCGCGCAATTTTCCAACATTAAGTGTGGCCAAAAGTATTTGCATGGTGCTGTCCCCTGTCGCGCGGAAGTTCACTGGCCGGATTTTGGTGCCGGCTTTATAATTCACGCGGTAGGTAAGGTATCGTGTTTTTGCGAGATGTCCATGACCATAGATCATCCAGCCGCAGCCCGGCTTAAAGAGCATTTTAGCAGCATGCAGTTGAAGGCGGCGTCTTTTCGCGGTCAAACTCAAATTGAAGTGCCGGGCGACCATTTGACGGAAGTGGTCAAATTTTTGCGCGATGATCCCGCACTTCGTTATGATATGCTTTGCGATATTACTTGCGTGGATTATCTGAATTATCCCAGTTGGGACAAGGCTCGCTTTGGAATGGTTTATACCTTTAATAGCGTTGCTGCGGGGCAGCCGCGGTTGATTCTCAGGGTTTTTCTTGGGGAGGCTCAGCTTGCCGTCGATTCGCTGGTCCCGCTTTACGCGGGAGCTGAATGGATGGAGCGGGAGGTTTTTGACATGTTTGGCGTGCGTTTCCGCGGCCACCCTGATCTGCGCCGCATTCTCACCTGGGATGGCTTCAAATCTCATCCCCTGCGGAAGGATTATCCTGTAACTGGCTTGGGCGAGCGGGAAAATTATCCCGTTTTGAATCGTGATTCGGCCTGAATCGCTGAGGTGGGTTTGCAGGCAACAATCAGCGGTTGTGAGCGTTAAACTGCCTGTATGCCTGTTTCCCGCCAAATAGAGGTTTCCCGATCAATTGCTGTCGGTACCCCGGTGAATAGCCTGCTTGCGTCTGACGCGGCTGCCGGCATGGATGTGCCGTTACCATCAACACCGCGTGCATTTGCCACGACGGCCGGGGTTGGCGGTACCACTGCGGCAATCGGCGGCCCCAAACGCAAACTTTTTTGGCTGGCTTTTTTTTCCATCATCGCCGGCGGTGCATTTTTACGCTTCTGGCGCATCAGCCATCAATCTTATTGGTGTGATGAAGAGTTCACCATTAGCCGGGTGGATGCAAGCTTTCATTGGGTCCTGCAAGCCCTGAATCAACAAGGATTTCCACCGGGTTGGTATGTGACACTTTGGGGATACATCTGGCTGCTTACGCACTGGTTGCATATTCCCAAAGGCACCGCACTTACCGCGGATTATCTGCGGCTGGTGCCGGCGTTTCTTGGCACCCTTATGGTGCCAGGCGCTTATTTTCTCGCCCGGCAGTTCACGTGGCGCTGGCAGTCTTTATTGATTATGCTGCTCGTGGCCGTCAATCCGTTTTTGATCTATTACAGCCGCGATCTAAAAATGTATGGTGCCTTTTACCTGCTGACAACATTGAATGCAGCCCTGTATTTCAAATGGCAGAGTTCGGACCGGCAATGGCTGTGGTATCCCTTATGGGCATGCACCGGTGCCGCCATGCTTCTCACTGATACCCTGGGCTGGTTTCTGGTGGGAATAGAGCTGCTGTGGCTTATTTTTAAACAACGCCATCGGCCATGGGATGTGCCGCTCTGGTGTTTCGGGACTGGTGCCATGGGGGCCATGCCGACATGGTGGTACTTATATCAAAACCGCTGGTTCATCAATCACGCCCGGAATGTAGTACCGTGGGTGCAGTTGTATAACGGAATCAATTGGCGTACCATCGTTGGCTTGCCGTGCGTACATCTGTTGGGATTTCTCTGGCCGGTGTACCCGCCTACGCAGCGTATGATTCATTGGTTTTCGCTGCCGCCGCATTTTTCACACAATTTGGCTGGACAGACCATTCCATGGTTGGCCGAAGCGGAATTCTGGATCGCCATCGGCGTGGGGCTGATCCTGATGTGGGGACTGGTTCCACGGTGGCAACGCGGGAAGCCCGCGCCGACGGAAAAACGTCCGATGGGGCGATGGTGGCATCTGGCTCTATGGATCGCTCTGCCTATGACCATCTTCGCCTTAGGCTCACTGCCAAAACATTCGCATTGGTCCATCTATCCGCATCACGTGATCTGGCACCAGCGTTACCTCGGTTTTATAGCCATGGCCTGGGTGTTATGGCTGGGTATGGCGTTGGCGAAGCTGCCGACGAGAATTCTGCGTTACTCCGCAGGTGCTGCGGTGGTGCTGGTCTGCACGGCCTTTGCGCTGACCAATCAGCTTTTCTACCGCCAAATTATCTGGAAGCCCGTTGAAAAAGTTGCCATCCGCTATTTTAGCCCGGCTCACCCCAAGCAGATGGTGTTGGCGTGTCCGCGCTGGACCCACGGCGTGGGCACACTGGGCTTCGACTGGATGAGCGTTCGTCATATCGATCCGCACGACTATTCCTGGCGGGACCTTCCCATCATCCGCCGCTTACCGGATGCACCGTTGCCCTGGATTCATTTGATGCGCTGGGTTAATGCGGATCAATCCGTGCGTACTTTGGTAACGGTAGAGGATATGCCGCTGGATATCAGCAGGCCATTGGAACAAATCGCAATTCCCCAAGCTCTTGGGACCAACTGGAAGCTCATCACAGCCAAAAGCTATCAGTGGCACTATCAATGGTGGTTTTATTTTTATACCACCTGGCACGTGCAGGTATGGCAGCGTACGGCTACGCATCCCTCCCGCATCGGCAAGTCAACATCTTAATCTTACCACCTCAAGCCTGTCGCGTATGAGCGCACGGAGATTTAGCACGACGAACCACCAATATCCCCATGCTACATCCGTGGTTGTCCGGCAGGCCGGTGCAAGTTACAGGATCCTGGCGATTTTTAACGACAAAAGCTGGCTGCTGTGGTACTATCGCATAATTGTTAGGCCAGAGCCAACGGGTGTGGCGGATCATTCAGATCGGCACCCCGGATTTGATAACGCGGGAACCGAAGGGAAATAGATGACCTGCGGTGTTTTGCCAAACCAGGCCGGAACACGCCGCACCGGCTGCGGCGTTATGTCGGCGCGTGCGGCATTCAGAGGTACCATG
>JAKAZF010000396.1 GCA_021826605.1 Planctomycetota bacterium
ATATCAAAGCTTAATTTCATTTCGAGCACGAGTTGATCAAAAAACATGCGTCTGGCGCGCCGACCTTTACAAGGATAATTTGACGGCCCGTTTGTTTTATTCAATTCCTCAACACCAATTGCCGGACCCGCCCCGCCTTTCACCGTTGGTGAAATATCGTTCAGATGATCGAACAGTCCCAATTGCCGTGCTTCATCGCCACACATCATCACACCAATGAGTATATCGCCATTATGCGGGTCAGGCGATTATATTTTTTGGGGCGACAACATGCGCCCCGCCATGGCCGGCGGTAAACATTATTTCCATAGGCCATAACTTTATGCAATGCAGGTGGTCTCAAATCTGCACATCAGGACTTAACGCGCCTGGCCAATCAATATTGGCATGCATTTCCGGATGACACATGTGATCATCACAAAGGGTATAGGCAACAACGAGGCGTTTTTGATGAAAGGCTTCCCCATCCGCGACACGAACAACAAAATACCGAGTATTTACATCAGACGATTGAGATAAATTGTTGGGCTCATCTACCAACACCAACGGTTGCCCGGCCAATGCAGCCGGTATTTCAGCATCCTCGGATATAAGTTGAAATTGGGGCCTTTGCTGAAAATGGCAAGTGTGTGGTAAATGGGCCTCAATGAGAATGTGAATCCTGCCATCATCCTGCGCGGTGGTTGAAACGGCCCGCCAATCAGCCTGTGCCGGTGCGTTAATATTCGACGAATGTCTCTCCAGCACGGCCAGAATGGTGGCCGAGGCCGTCGGATAATGTGCCGCTGTGCCCAACAAACCTTCAATCGCATCTCGAGCTCGCTTGGTGTAACGGTCGCAATGCGCAAGGGCGTTAAAATCCAGCATGGCACCGACGAGCACGGCCGATGGACTTGGCACCGCATTATCAAAATCCGCGCGCATACCTCGCAGGGGGCTTTGGTGGTCATCCGCAGACGTATGCAAGGCACCGTCCGCTCCGGTAAAGAGAACAATTGCCTTATCAATAATTATGCCAGCTAGATCGAGCGCCTCGGCTCTGTCTCCCGAATTGAGGCCAGCCCAGTCAATTAATCCTCTGGCCAGATATGCGTAATCATCCAAAAAGCCCGCGCCACCTGTTGTCGGTCCGCAAACACTGCGCAAAACCATTCCGCCCGCTGTCAGCAGGCGCTTCCGGATGGCGTCCATGAGTCGCTTACCGGCAGCGCGAAAACGTCCACCGTTGCCCAGTCTTGCTCCAGACGCCAAGGCGGAAAGCATCAATCCGTTCCACGCTGTAATTATTTTGTCATCCGTTTGCGGAGCCGTGCGCAATCGGCGTGTTGCCTCAAGCAGGGCAGTCAACTCCTGCCACCGTGGTTCATTCCTTAGCGACGGTGATTCACGCCCTGTTTGACTTAATTGCAGCACATTTGCCCCGTCCCAGTTCCCGCGACGAGAAATATCCAGCATCTGCGCGGCCAAATCAAAAAGACCAGGTTGTGAGGCGAGCACGTCATTTAACTCGTCCCACGTCCAAATGTAATACTTACCCTCCTGGCCATCGCTATCAGCGTCAAGCGAACTGAAACACAAGCCGTCCCGATCGGACATATTATTCAACCAAAAATCAAGTATGCGTTCGGCCGTCGATGCATAATCAGGACGATGGAGTGCCGTAGAAGCACGGGCATATACTTCTGCCAACTGGGCATTGTCATAGAGCATTTTTTCAAAGTGCGGCACATGCCAGCGGGCATCGGTGCTGTAGCGAGCAAACCCGCCGCCGACCAAATCATGAATGCCACCCCACTGCATGTGATCCAAAGTAAGTGTAAGCATCTGCTCCACCTTGGAAACTTTATGCACTATTTGTGGTAGAGAATCACCTGCGCCTTGGCGGGGCTGGCTTTGCTTACCCGCGCGGTGGCGTTCTAAAATCTGTACCCAAAAGAGTAGCATTTGGTGTGGAGGAAATTTCGGACTGCCCTGAAAACCGCCGTACTGGAAGTCGAACTGTGCTTCGGCCGACGCCAAAACTGAATCAAATAGTTCCGTCGGATGCCGGTTTTGCCGGGTGCTTTGTCTTTGAATGGCCTCTTGCATGGCCGCCCATATCTCATCCGATCGCTGCACCGCTTTTTCACGATTAGTCTGCCAAGCGGTTGATATCGCCTCGGTAAGCCGTAAAAATCCCGGTCGTCCCTGCGTGTCATTCGGTGGAAAATAGGTGCCGGCATAGAGAGGTTTAAGTTCCGGCGTCAGCCAGACACTCATGGGCCATCCCCCCGCCCCTGTAAGCAACTGGGTTGCCAGCATGTATGCTTCATCAATATCCGGACGCTCCTCGCGATCAACTTTTATATTGACGAATCGTGCATTCATTACTTCGGCAATATCAGTATTCTGAAATACCTCATGCTGCATCACGTGACACCAATGGCAGGCCGCATAGCCGACGGAAAGAAAAATAGGCACGTCTCGGCGTTTGGCCTCGGATATTGTCTCGTTGCACCACGGTTTCCAGTCCACGGGATCAGCCGCGTGCTGCCTCAAGTACGGGCTGGCGCTTTGAGCCAGTAAATTCAGTTTTTTCGTGGTGTTTCCAGACATTAGATGTTCCTTGTAGATGGGAATAATGCAACACTGAAGATCGTCATATATCTGGTCAAACAGGTTCGCCCCTGATGATCTTAGCACCGATCAAGCGGCACTCGTTACGCTGCCTCACGGTACTGAAACGTCCGCTAATGTCAATCGCAAAAAACGCCGACTTACCTTATACAATCAGGTTGGAAAGGCGGAAAGCGCATGGCGACGCTATACGAGCATGAATTTAATCACGGCGATCCAAGTTCGCGCGATATGTGGCGAGTGTTTCGGATCATGGCGGAATTTGTGGAGGGTTTTGAGCAATTGTCCGATCTCGGGCCGGCGGTAACCATATTTGGATCGGCTCGAACCGCGCGCAACGACCCGCTTTATAAAAAAGCGCGCGTGCTGGCAGCACTTTTGGCCCGTAAGCAATTTGCAGTCATCACCGGTGGCGGGCCAGGCATCATGGAGGCGGCAAATTCCGGCGCAAAAGATGCCGGCGGCGTCTCGGTGGGACTGAACATCAGCCTGCCTCACGAGCAAAGCGCCAACCCGTATCAGACCATTGCTGTAAATCACCATTATTTTTTTGTGCGTAAGACCATGTTTGTGAAATACAGCCATGCGATTGTCTGCTTCCCCGGTGGCTATGGCACCATGGACGAATTTTTTGAACTCCTTACGCTCATTCAAACCATGAAAATTGACCCCCGTCCCGTGGTTCTCATTGGAAAGTCTTATTGGACAGGGTTAATTCGCTGGCTACGGCGGACCATGTTGGGGCAATATAAAAATATTTCGGTTGAGGATCTGCGGATATTTCGTCTCACGGACGATCCGCATGAGGCATGCGACATGATAGCGAAAGCCCAGGCCGGCCGGTGCTATTATCCCCCATCCAATGGATTTTCTGGTATTGCGCGCAGTCGGCAGCTCTCGCCCGAGGGGACACGTTTTGGGGTGGCTCCACGTATCAGTGCTGAGGCCATCGAACAACCCGAGTTACCCAACGGGGAAGCGCCACCTAAGCCCCGCAAGAAGCGCAAAGGCAAATAAGTTGCCGTTCCCTGTTCAGCGCGCTCCAACCTGCGCCGGTTATTGAGTCACGTGACGATCCTGCTGCCGTCTATAGAAAGCCGTTGGCGTTCGCGAATGCCGTTTTGTGCGCCAGTGATATGGACGGTGCGGGCGTTCATGTTCCTTTCATCTGGCCCGAATACGATGTATCGTGCAGACGCGCCAACCGCGGCGGTATCCCTTTTTCGACACGGGGGGCTGCACGGTGCTGGCGTGGCATGGCATCATGGAAGTTGCCAAGGGCTTGTCAAATGGAGCGCGGATTATGAATCGAGTGGTATTTTTTTCGGTAATGGCATT
>JAKAZF010000397.1 GCA_021826605.1 Planctomycetota bacterium
CTACCGTTTTAAGTCCATTACCTGTGATGCATACACAAATGCTTTCATCACGCGGAATTCGCCCCGATTCGATGAGTTTGATCGTCGCCGCCAATGTCGTCCCACCGGCGGGTTCCGTCCATGTCCCTTCCGTGCGGGCTAATAATTTGATCGCTTCGACAATTTCCGTATCCGTGGCATCCTCACCCCAACCACCGCTTTCCTTAACCGCTTGCACCACGTAAAACCCATCGGCGGGGTTACCGATTGCAATGCTTTTGGCAATGGTCTTCGGCTTCTGAGGTTTTATCAGATCGCGACCGGCGTGAATCGCCTCTACCACTGGATTGCATCCGGCTGCCTGCGCCGAATATATTCGAGGCTGGTTATCTTCAACCAATCCCAGATTGATAAATTCCCTGTAGGCCTTATGAATCTTTGGCAAAATGGTTCCGCCGGCCGTGGGGCATACTGTGTGCTTCGGCAACTTCCAACCCATCTGCTCTGCAATTTCAAAGCCAAACGTCTTGGCACCTTCGGTGTAAAACGGACGCAGATTTACATTCACGATGGCCCACCGGTATTTATCCGCTATTTCAGAGCAGAGCCGATTGACATCATCATAATTACCCTGTATCCGCACCATGGTTGGATTGAAAATCAGCGAACCCAGCACTTTTCCCTGCTCAAGATCATGCGGGATCATCACAAATGCCCGCAGGCCCGCTTCGGCTGCGTGTGCCGCTACGCTGTTGGCCAAATTGCCGGTGCTGGCACATCCCACGGTGTCATATCCCAGTTCGATGGCCTTGGTGATGGCCACCGATACCACTCGCTCTTTGTAGCTCCAGGTGGGGTAATTGGCTGAATCGTCTTTTATGTACAATTCCCGCACACCCAAAACCTTTTCCAAGTTACGGGCGCGTTTCAGCGGTGTCATACCAGAGTGCAATCCGGCCTTTGGCTCCCCACGTATCGGAAGCAAATCGCGGTAACGCCAAAGATTACGCGGGCCGCCCGCGATAGATTCCCGCGTCACTTTTCCATGCATGGCCGTGTAATCGTATTGCACTTCCAATGGGCCAAAACATGTTTCACAAACATGCACACCTTTTTCCGGGTAGACCTGTCCACATTCTCGGCATTTCAAACCGCGGACGTATGACATTGCATCCCCCATCAATCTACACAAATCAACCGCTTTGCCGTTTGGCATTTGCCAAACCTGCGAGGTTATCCAAAGGCTTACGCCCTTTGCCTCGAGCCGCGGACTAAACCGGAGAATTTTGATAAGAGATCGACGGGTAAGACACAAGACGTGTACTGACTCGCCACCACTTATCTATCCCCAAGTTCGCATAGAGCGAGCGGGAGGGAATTAGCACCCTTTTCACGATATCAGCTTTGGCGGCTGTCCGCATGGGTTGCTGTGCCTTCAACGGGCCCGTCCCTCAGGCACTCTGGATAAGAGCGGTCTTCAATTGTCTAGGTTTATCCTATGTGCGCCAGCGCCCTGTGTCAATTCGCAACTCAGATCCCGTATCGATCGCAATCGCCGGGCAATGGGATGTTGCGGCGGGTCGGATTAACCCGCTCTGTCGATGGCGCGCGGCAAACTTGGCCAAAAAAAAGCGGCCTGCCGTGGCAACGGCAGGCCATTGAAGGAGGAAATACCCATGTGAGATGGTGCTTACTGGCCCATATAACCCCACCTGCGGTCAGTGGAAATCGAATCCCAAGTGGATACCTGCACCAAAGCGAGGATAAAACGGACGGCAGAAATAGGGATGGTAATACGGGTGATAGAAGTAAGGCCGAAATATGGGATGATAAAAATAGGGACGGCAGTAGGGCCGGTAAATAAAGCGCGGTGCCGTGTACACCGGTGAGGTGTAGATCGGTGGCGAATAGACAGGCTGGGTATAGGTCGGGATGTAGTTGTATGCCGGTGTGTAACTTGGCACCAAAGGCGTCGTGTACACCGGCGTTGGTACAGGCGTTTGATTGACCAGTCCCGGTGGAGTGTAGGTGATCGGCGGCGGATAGTATGTCGGAGCGGGTGCGGCAACGGGTGTATTTACATACGTTTGGGCGGGGGCCGTGACAACCGGCGCGGGTTGGTAAACCACCGGCGGCGGAGCGTAGACGATCGCAGGCGGTGGTGTATAAACCACCGGCGGGGGACAATAAACTGGGGCACGGAACACGGGAACACCGAAGTTCAGCCCCACCCCGACAAAAATGCGGGCTTGTGCGGTGCCACTCGTTACCATCAGTGCCGCACCGGCTACGACGGCACACGCTGCAAGGGCCACCGTCTTGTTTTTTCCGTGATTGAGCCGACCTAATAATCTTTTATTGACATTCATGACACACACTCCAAATTCCGGCTCTTGAATCCATTCGAGCCATCGTCAACCGGGTGCATCGCGGTCGCCATTTGCCCGTAAAATTCTAAATTACCGGGCGACCAACGGCAATTTCCAGAGGCTCACAGCCTCTCCCTGCGAGAGCAAACGCCGATGCCGTCAATTTGTTGCATCGTCGTCTACAACATCATTATAGCAATATTTGCCTCAAGTCAAACGAATATCTTCGGTGCTGTGTGGTGGCCATTTTCTCATTCCGTATATTTATCGGACCTTAATAATCGCACTGCCAAATGCTTTACGATTGAGTGCGTTTCATTGAGGTTTCACGTCCATTGCCCGCCCTACCCGCTTGAACATATGGCGTTAGTTCCGTAGAGTAGCTTTGGTTCAGGGAGGAAGTGTTTTGAATATCAATGCCTACATGCAGGAAGGTAAATGAATATAGCCGACTTTATCAGCCCCGAGCGGATCATTGTGCCGTTGGTGGCGACAGAAAAAAAAGCCGCCATTGAGGAACTTGTCACCGTGCTGACAAAAAGCATGGGGATTAAAAACCCCGAATTGGTTTTGGCAAGTGTCTTGGAGCGCGAAGCGACACGCACCACTGGAGTAGGGCATGGACTGGCGATACCGCACAGTAAATGTCCGGGTGTAAAAAATCTCTCGATTGCGATTGGCAAGCCATCGGAACCCATTGAATTTCAATCGATAGATGGGCTGCCGGTCTTTTTAATTGTTTTACTCGTCAGTCCACCGGAACAAACGGGAGCCCACATACAGGCGCTTGCCAAGGTTAGTCGTCTAATGACTGTCGATGCGTTTCGGAGCAAACTGAAAGCGGCATCGAATGCCCAGGAAATTTACGATTCAATCTGCAAACAGGAAAAACTACTGGATACGGCCTCTGTTTAGCTGCCCCCGCCCATAGCTTTCAGCGCGGATGCTGCCTTGGAACCAGCCCGGGTGACGCTGCACCTGTGCCACTATTCGGCAATAGGACAAGCACTGCCATCAGCGGATAGACTATGCCCGCGGAATGGATTTTGACAGTTGCATCGGAACCGACAGGAACAGGCATGCCGTTTGAGACGCTATCTGATTTTTTAGACGACTTGGATCGCCATGGTGAATTGCGGCGAATATCCACTCCCGTGGATCCCGTTTTGGAAGTGGCGGAGATCGCCGACCGAGTTAGCAAATCACCGACGATACATGGGGTATATCCATCCGGGTCGGCACCCTTTGGGGGCCCGAAGCCGAAGTACGGCACTGCGGGTTTAAACCAGGCGTTGCTGATGAGTAAGGTGGGGGAAAGCCGCATACCCTTGGCAATTAATGTCTATGGGTCGTACGATCGTATCTGCCGCGCTCTGGGTTGCGAAAATCTGGATGCTTTGGCGGACAAAATTGGGGAGCTGACGCGACCGCAGTTGCCCACCACAATTATGGGCAAGCTTAAGAAAGGTGTGGACTTACTTAAACTCGCGGCATGCGGTCCCAAAATTATTGGTGGGGGGGGCCTCTGCCAGGAAGTGGTGCATACCGATGATGCCAATCTAAACGATTTGCCTGTTATCAAGTGCTGG